>CACZYY010000008.1 GCA_902785455.1 uncultured Spirochaetaceae bacterium | reverse complement strand
CACAAGAAATAGCCAGAAAAATTCACAGGCAAGCAGGGAAAATTCGGCTTCGTCGAGGGATTGAAATTAAAGGACACAAAGGAAACTTTGGAACGGCGCATATTGAACGAGAAAAACGCCTTACAGACTTAAAAAATGTCGGATTTGAAAACGCAAGAGATTTTGTAGAATATGTCTGCATGGATTTTGATAGTATTTATAACAATGGTAAGTCTTTAATAATTTGCAAAACTGATAAACAAATGTCTATTGCGTATGTAGAATTAACACCTGCACCAGACGGGGATTTTTATGATGTAAAAACAGCGACGCCTATCAGAAGCGATTTCTTCAAAAACAAAACGCCGCTCTGGACTCAAAACGGCGATTAAGAGATAGGAAAGGGCGCAGTCCAATCAGCCAAAAAGCCCCCCGTGCGCAGTCTGTCGGGCTATCTGTTTTAAATATAACATAAATCACTATAATGTCAAGAATTCTTGATCTCAAAATTTTTGACCGCAAAATCCATTAGCATTTTCCACAATCCTGACTTATACTGAACTCATGTGTAAAAAGTGTGGAAAGCCTGTCACTCAGGCGCAAATTTTCAGAACCTCGACATGCGAGGTTTGCGGGGCAGATTTACATTCCTGCGTAAACTGCAAATTTTATTCTCCGGGGAGCCATTACGACTGCCATGAGACAATCGACGAGCTTGTAAAAGACAAGGAACACGCAAATTTCTGCGATTATTTTTCGGTCGCGAAAATTGATGCCTCAGAAGGAAGCCAGAGCAAATCCGACCAGGCCAGAGCTGCTTTCGCGGCTTTGTTCGGATAAGGAAAACCGCTGTTCTGGTCTCCAACTCAATTAATTTGCGGACTGATTATTTTTCGACTTCCTCTTTGTAACATTCTGCAGTGCTTGCAGGGCCGTCCCACCAAAGTTTTGTCGCATCATCGTAAGCCATTTTTGCAGTGTTTGATTCCATAAAATCAAGGAGAATAGATTCGGGACTTTTTCCTGTTTCTTTTGCAAGCTGCTCAACTGCTAGAAGAGTGTTTATATCCATTGCAAACAAAGTTTTTTCACTAGGCATAAACTACTCCAACGAAACTTTTTCAGATTTCAAAAATTGCAATTTTGAAAGAGCTTTATCTGTTCTAAAACAAAACTGGTCTTGCAATCGCTCAGGAAGAAGAAGACTTATACACATTTTATCTGATTGCTCACTCCCCATCTCGCCGAAGACATTTCCCATATATGCCATAATTGTCGTGTTCGTGTCATCGTTCGCAATTTTTCCTTCAATCACATCATAAGCCTCCATTTGCTTACGAACTTCGACAAAAACATCATTCCGGCGATGGGCTACAATACAATGAAGCCAGTTTACATCTGCCGTTTCATAGGCAAAAATATTCAAATCATCAACAGAATCAACTTTAAAATAGGAAATATAAGCAAATTTCTCAGCCGATGAAACATATCCTCTTGATTTTGCTTTGGTCGCAGTAATTTTTGCAAAACTCTTTGCCTGTTCTTTTGACGAAGTAAGATAAAATCCTCTGCCAAAATCTTTGAATCTCGCACATTTTTCCAAATCAGGCTCTTCGACCACGCAATAACTGCCGTGGTAAAGAACAATTCCTTCTGACAGATTTTTCATGCGAATGCCCCCTTGATTTTGAGGTATTCGTACACATCTTCAAAAACAGCCTCATCGCCTTCAACATGAAAGACACCGAAGCCTTCGCGAATATACTTTAGGACATCAAATTTTTTGAAAAGCTGGGCTGTCTGTTTTAGCGAAAGCTTTAATTTTGTCGCCGTGATTCTGAGAATTCTAATCTGCATGTATAAAATCTGCTGAGATTCTGTCATGGTTTTTGCAGTAATTATAAAGCGATTGTGGCAATTTTTAAAGCAGGAATGGGAGGATACTACAGGTGAGTAAAAAAAATCGCCGTTCTGGGGTGAGCAGAACGGCGGATGGAAGATTTGTTTTAGTTAGTTAGATGTTAGAGTGTAAGGAGTATTTGTTGTAATCACAGTCACACCACTAGGAAGTTTTGTGAATATCAGTGTTACAGAGCATCCGCTTGTGCCGGTTCCGCGTGTGGTGTATGTGCCTTCAATTTCACCCAAATCATTAAGTTTTCCAAAGAATTTTCCATCTTTATATGTCACAACTTCACTATGATAGCCATCTCCATTACCAGTACTTTCTGGTGGCCAAATCCACATACCTTCTCCATTTCTAAGGGAAATTTTTCCATCGCTTGTCCAAAAATTGACATTCGTTGGTAAAGTTCCATCAAAATATCCAGTAAGACTAATTGTATTTGCGGATAATTCATATTGATAAGTCTTCTTCGTGGAGAATATCTGAGACCATCTTTCAAGTTCGGTTTTTAAGGCTTCTGGATTTTCAGAAATTTTGTCCCCATATCTTTCTTTAAGCAGAGCCTCATATTCACTCATACTTGAAAATGCCCCCCCCTCATCGTCAGAATACGATTTGAAACCAAAGAAAATCAAATTGTTGTTTGCATCATAGGTATAACGATAAACAGTTTTTTTAGATTTAATCTGACCGTTTCTTGTACGAGATTCGGTCTCACTCGCAGTGTCCGCCGTAAAAGCCCAAGATATTGTTTTGTCAGAATCACTATTAGTCTGTGTAAATGTCTTTCCATTGAACGGATTTTCACCCACTGATGCTGGTAATTCTACAGTCGGTGTTGTATCACTTGTTGGTGAGCCACTGCTTGGAACAACTGTTTTCTTTGTTTCTACAGCAGGAACTGTCGCCGTAAATGTCGTCGTCGTGGCTGCTAAATCAAATTCTTTTTTGCTTGCGACTTCCGTCAGTTTTCCATTGTTCAAAACCTTTTCAACAGTAAGATTAAGTTTGACCTCTTCAGAACCAAATTTTGAAATATCACCTTTGTAAGAACCTGAGTATTTTGCATTTGTAGAATCTTTCTCCTTAAAAATCCAAGTTCCGCCCTTTGTTGTGTCAACAACAGCACGAGAAACTATATTTTTGCTTAATCCAGAATTAGTTTCTGTGAATTCATAGGTGCCATTTGAAGCAGAAAGAACAGCTTTTTTCACTCCGTCCGTCGTAGTAGCCGCAGCAACAGTTCCTGTTGTTGAAACAGCTTCTATTGCAGAACCACCTCCATTACCACTTGATGAATTTTCATCGTCATTACTGCACGACGCAAATCCGAAAACTAATGCCGAAGAAAGCATAAGCGCAAGGATGGATTTTACTAATTTCATAAAGGCCTCCAAAAAACTATTTCAATTACACAATCTACTTTGTGTAATTACACAAATACTACACACAATAACATAAACAGTCAACTTTCAATTACATAAACATCATAAATTTTTCTTATGAAAGAAGGAACAGAAGAAAAAAGACGGTTGTTTAAGGAACGGCTCACGGATGAATTAAACTATCAGGGGATTTCGAACAGGGATTTTGCGAAAATGGTCGGGATTAGTGAGGCTACTTTGAGTATGTACCTCTACCGTGGCTCAATTCCCGCAGCTGATGTCGCTGTCCGCATGGCACAGGCTCTAAACACCACCACGGAATATCTTGTGACTGGCACGGACTCGACTACGCCACCGTCAAAATCAGGCACAAAATCTGACTGGCAGAAAAAGGAAATAAATCACATTCTCGCATCTCTCACTCCGCACCAGCTCACGCACTTTCTGGAAATCGCACGGGCTTACAAAAACGGGGTCTCCCCGGAAGAGTAGACAAAGCTCACCCATACAAACTAAAATCAAATCAATATGACTGCGCTTATCACTGGTGCCTCTGGTGGAATCGGGGCAGAACTTGCCTGGCTTTTTGCGGCTGACGGCTTTGACCTTGTTCTGGTTGCCAGACGAAAAGAAAAATTAGATGAACTCAAAGCGGAGCTTGAATCGGCTCACAAAATCAAGGTTTCGGTTTTCGAGTGTGATTTATCAAAGGACGGGGCGGCGATGGAAGTCCTGGCTTTTACAAAAGAAGAGGCTATTTCGGTCGATGTGCTTGTGAATAACGCAGGCTTTGGCGACTGGGGACTTTTTGCCGAAAGCAATCTTGAAAAACAGAATCAGATGATTCACCTGAACATCCTGACCCTCACTGAACTTACGAGGCTTTTTTTGCCGTCTATGACAGCACGAAAGAGCGGGCGGATTTTGAATGTGGCTTCAATCGCAAGTTTTATGCCGGGACCCAAGATGTCGGTTTATTATGCCTCAAAGGCTTTCGTCCGATCCTTTACGGAGGCCCTTTCTGTCGAACTGAAGCACACAGGCGTGACGGTGACGGCACTATGCCCGGGGCCGGTCGCAACGGACTTCTGGGACAGGGCTGAGGCTGGCTCGTCAAAAATCTTCAAAAGCCTGCTTTTTGCGGATTCAAAATACATAGCAAGATACGCCTACAAAAAGCTGATGAAGGGAAAAGTTCTGGCTCTTCCCGGCCTTTCCACTCAGATTTTCGCATTTCTCACGAAAATCCTGCCAAGAAACTTTGTGCGGAATTTGGTGTACAAGATTCAGAAATAGCCACGGGCTAGGGATAGTAGCGGCGGCGAAGCCGTTGCCGGAACGTAGGGAGCGTTTTAGCGACTCTCCGAAGCAACTGTGTTGCGTAGGCGTAGTGAAGGCAATGGAGTGCGGCTAGCACGGAACCGCGGATAGCCCGACGGCATGGCCGGAGCCCCCGATTTCTACCTGCTCACATCTAACGGCTACCTTAAAACGCTTCCCCGGATTCGCTTGACGAACTTGGCCTGGCCGATTGAAAGCACTTTTTCGTCGCGGTCTGGCATTACTTCCATTAAAACTGTGGCGTCCGTGCCTGTTTTTGTGATTGAAAGCGGAACTCCAACGATTACGCGGTCGTCAAACTGAAGCTCGACCATGCTGTTGTTTGAGATTGAGCCTTCGACGATGTGGAGTTTGCCCGAAAAATCCATGCCGCCGGCTTCGATCCGCTCGTATTTTACGCTGTCCGCGCGGAGCTGAACCGGTGACAAAATGATTTTGTGCTGGATTCGCTGTGCAAGCCCCTCTTTTTTCTCCTGAGGAAGGTTGAGCTTTTCAAGTTCGGCACGCATGGCCTCAAAATGTGCGGCCCGCTCTTCGTCGGATGTGGGAGCAGGTTCTTCGCTCGTGTCAAAACGGTCTGTCTTTTGAGGAACGGCAAATTCCGGGAAGCCGATACTTTCGTAAGCTTTTTCGGGAGTTTTGATTTTGCCGATGAAGTCGAGGCCACTACGCGCGATAATCGCCTGTGCCTGCTCGTCGCTCTCAACCGAAAGAAGATAGATTCCCATCGCAAGTTTGGCCGCAATAAACGGTGCGATTGCGGGATTGTTCTCGGTGATTGCAGCTTTTTCGGCACTCACCTGCAGGACATATCCCTTGTAAATCGTTGCAGAGGAATAAGATTTGCTCCAGTCGTCCACGGAAATTTCGAGATTCTGCGGGATTTCGTACGGAGAATACTTTTTGAGAAGAGAAAAAATTTTGTTTGCGGAAAGCCCGGCATCGAACCCGCGCATGACCGACTTTCGGTTGATTTCAAAAACCGCAGCAGTGTCAAACTGAACGAGTTCCATAAAATCCATGAGCGGGATAAGATTTTCCAGGGAAAGCCCGGGCATCAGCGTGACATTGAAGCCCGCGTCTACGCTCAGGACTTTTGGAGTCTCTTCAAATTCTTTTTGATCGAAAATTGTACCTGAGACATAAATCGATTCATCGTGAATATCTGTGCCTTTTTTGGACAAAATTCCAAAAAGAGAAGCACATTCAATCAATCTGTCCAAAATTGAGGAAAGGTCGGAATCAGAATCAGAAATCGCGCTGGCTGACTCAGACTGCTCGGCTCTGGCACGGTTCAAAATTGCCGAAAAACGGGAGCTTGTGCCAAGTGAAGAAACTCCAGTACCGTCTCCCTGATCTTCGGAAATAAGATATGCAAGCCGCAAAATTATGCTTCGGGAAAATCCTTCGTGCGGAATGGAACTTGCCACTTCAAGAAGAAGTTTTGCCTGCCTGACAAGCGAACTGCGTGAAAAGCGGCCTGCACTTGCCACACAAAAATATGCGTATTGAAGACGCTCATCAAGTCGTGCAAAAGCCAGGAATTTGTTTTTGTCGATTTCAAAGCCCTCACCCACTTCACGAATCAGCGAAAGATTTATGAAAGCTTTGGTGAGGTTGTAAAGCATTTCGGTTTTGCCCGGAAAAAGACGTTCGATTTCGGATTCCGTGCGTTTTTTGAAAGTGCCGTCAGCCTTGCACAAATCACGGTTTTTATGGATGAACGAAATGAATGCCGCAATCAGCTCTGGTGAAAGTGATGCCGGAGCCTCGTAAGAAATCCCCGCATACTCCGGCGGCTCCAAAAGAACGGACTGCTTGGTGTAAGGAGCCAAATCTTCTTCAAGATGTGGATTGATGAGAACGATTGTCTTGCCGTTTCGGTCGCATTTTCGGTATAAAATCAGACGTTCCTCAAGATTCAAGAGACGCTCGTAAAGGGCCGCAAAAGAATAAGTGCCGGCAAAAAATGAATAAAGCTTTTCTTGAGTGGCGTTTGAAATATATTTGACGGCAGAAATAATGCGCAAGTCTGTCTCGCTCAAAAGTGAAACAAGCGTGCGGCGGGTTTCTTCGCGGCGGATAAAAGCACCAAGCTCCTCAATCAGCTTTTGCTTGTTGAACGGAGTTTTTATTTCGCCCAAGTACATTCTTATGATTTCAAAAAAATGATTGTCCGGCAGCACCGCAATGCTCTCGCGCCAGTCAATGATTCTCTGTACTTTTGGGTCCAATTGCATAAACAACTCCTAAAAATCGCGATATGGAAGAATAGCACATAAACAGGAAAAATAAAACAGAAAATTTTGACAATAAAAAACTCTGTAGTTTTCTGAAATTATTCTTTATAAATTTAAACAGTGGTGGTATAATTTATTCTTGAATACTGTGAGGGGCAATTTGAAATCACAAGTAAAAGTCAAACGTAGAAAATTTAAAATCCGCAGTCGCCGCACGGTCATCGCTGTCTGCGGAGTTTTTATAAATGTTCTTCTCTCTTTTATTATGTACAAATTGGGGTTCCCACTTTTTTTGGACAGCGTTGGAACTATATGTGTTGCAGCAATCACAAGATTTCTCTTTCCATCAATATGTACAGCTGTAGCCTCCAGTGTTATTTGTGCCCTATTTTATGAACCATCAATTTATCTTTCTTTTTTTAATGCTGTAATAGCGGTTGCTTCGGTCGCTTTTATACGAAAAAATTCTTTCAAAAATCTGCGGAGAACTCTTTTATATGCTTTAGGAATGGCAATCATCGCGACCCTTTCATCGACTTTTTCACAATACGCGCTTTACGGCCAGCAGATTCCTTCCCTAATATCACAGAACGCACATTCATTTTCTTCTGTTGCATCAATTCCATTTGCTTTAAGTTTCACGCTCACTAATTTCCTGCTTTATTTCTTTGAAAAATGTTTTATCTGTATTTTTGTGACTATCCTGATATCCGCACTTCCCAAAAAGTTTTTGGTTTCATTTGAAGAAGACTTGTGGAAGCATCGTTTTTTATCCGACACCACACAGCATTATATAGATGAAAAGCACACCAATATCAAACATCCGCTTCATACAAAGCTCACACTGTCGTTCATAATAAGTTCCGTCATTCTTGTCTTATTGACAAGCATAATCACAATCAGAATTTATTCAGAAAACGACAAAAACGAGCGGATTGAAATCGCAACAAAATGCATAAACCTCGCAAGTGAATTCATCGACACAACAAAAATTGACGATTTCATCAAATTCGGGAGCAATGCCCCTGGCTACACAGAAACCATCAACGTTCTTTACAAGGCCTGGCAAGTTTCTTCTTTATCATATCTTAGCGTTGTAAAAACTGAAGAAGATGGCGCACGCTTTATTTTCAACATTGACAGCCACGAGAGCACGGACAAGCCTGTAGAATTTGGCAAACTCATTCCTTACACCAAAGAATTCGCTTTAATTAAAGAAAATTTAATAGAAGGAAAACAAATAGATCCTGTTGAAACTGACTCAATTTTCAGCAAGCAAATTTTTGTTTTCCGGCCTGTTTTTAACGCAGAAGGAAATTGCGTCTGCTACATCACGGCAGGTTTCAGTATAGATTATATGTCAAAATCTCTTGGCAGCTTTATTATCAAAGTCATTCTGATTCTGGCAGGATTTTTTATCGTAATTGTTTCTTACTCAATCTGGACAATCGGAACACGAATGTCATATCCCATCAGTGCAATGGCCACTTGTATCAATCTTTTCTCTGATTCAGTTGAGGAACAGGAAAAACTCGATGAAAACGTAAAGCAAATTCGTTCGCTTGATATTCAGAGCGGCGATGAGATTCAAAAGCTTTATGACGCAATATGCCAGCTCACGCTCAACCAGACCGAACAGGTGCGGGATATTCGCCGTCTTTCAGATTCAACAATGACAATGCAGGACGGACTTATCATCACAATGGCAGATATGGTCGAAAACCGCGATTCAGACACAGGCGCGCACGTTCAGAAGACTTCCGCTTATGTAAAAATCATCGTGGAAGGTCTCAAACGCAAAGAATATTATGCCTCAAAACTCACGCCAAAATTTATGTCAGATGTAGTCCGCTCGGCTCCGCTCCATGACGTCGGAAAAATCAACATTCCGGACAATGTTCTGAATAAGCCTGGCAAACTCACCGACGAAGAATTTGCGATTATGAAAACACACACTACAGCCGGAAAGCAAATCCTAGAAAAAGCAATCTCAACTGTACAGGGTGAAAACTATCTCAAAGAAGCCCGAAACATGGCGGCATATCATCACGAACGCTGGGACGGCAAGGGCTACCCGGAAGGTCTTCATGGCGAAGTAATTCCTCTCTCTGCCCGAATCATGGCCGTGGCTGATGTTTTTGATGCCCTTGCTTCTCCACGAGTCTACAAACCTGCGTTCCCGCTCGAAAAAGCTCTGGCAATTCTGCAGGAAGGCTCGGGTACTCAGTTTGACCCGAAATGCGTCGAAGTTTTCATGGAATCTCTTTCCGAAGTAAAGATGATTTTGAAGAAATATAATCCAACGGCTCAGGCATAATGAAGGAGATTTGATTTTGCGAAATTTAAGTCATGTGCTGGCTCATAATTCAGTTAAAAGTCTCGCTTTAACAGTACTTTGTTTTTTTGGAGCAGTTAGCGCGCATTCTTCACAAAAAAATTTTGACGAATTTGGTGGAGGCTACGCCGCGACAGGGCAGCTCAAGGGAATCGGTTTTTCCAGCAAGATTTATGATGCCACAAACGGCTTGCCCACTTCTGATGCAAATTTCATTCTCGGTTCAAAAGACGGATATGTCTGGCTCGGAGGTTACAACGGCGTAATCCGCTATGACGGTACGATTTTTGAGCGGCTCTCAACATCAGCAGGTCTTACAAGCGGGCGTGCATTTTTTGAAGACAGCAGGAACCGCATTTGGGTCGGCACGAACGATAACGGCGTTGTCGTAATCGAAGGCGAAAAATCAAAACGCTATACATACAAAGATGCGCTCCCAGCCTCTTCAATCAGAAGTTTTGCAGAAGACAAATCCGGAAATATTTTCATAGCCACTTCATCAGGCCTTGCATTCGTGAGCAGTACAGGTCTTTTATACCCGCTTCCTGACTCACGCTTAAGCAAAGAAGAAGTCGTAAAACTTGAATCGGATTCAACAGGTAAAATTTACGGTCAAACCACGAACGGAATTATTTTCGTAATCATAAACAGGAATGTCACAAAAGTTTATTCCAGTGAAGAGCTTGGAATGCAAAGAATTACCGCTATGCTCGTGGACCCGTTCAATCCGGGCAAGCTTTATCTGTGCGATGAGGGCGGAACAATTTATTACGGTGATTTTGGCACCAAAAGCTCACAAATGGACAAAATCGATATTCTTCCTATTAAAACAGCACAATGGATATGCTATGAATGCGGGCGGGTCTGGGTGTGCTCAGCGACTCAAATCGGCTACCTTGACAGCGAAAACAAATTTGTCCTTATTCCGAATCTTCCGCTTACGAGCGCGATACAAATGCTCACATCAGATTATCAGGGCAATATCTGGGCTTGTTCATCAACGCAGGGCGTCATGAAAGTCGTTTCCAATAATTTTGTGAACATATCAAAAGAAGCAAAGCTTCCCAAAAAAACGACATACAGCACCTGCCTGCACAACGATTGCCTTTATATCGGAACGGAAACCGGTCTGTTCATCATCGACAAAAACAAACACGAATTAAAAAACGCGCTCACAGAATTCATTTCAGATTCACGAGTCAGATGCATCATCGAAGACAACAAAAAGAATCTCTGGATTGGAACATTCACCAACGACAAAGGTCTGGTCTGCCTGGACGCGAGCGGCAAAATCACTTCTTTCACCACCAGGAACGGAATGCCCAACAACATGATTCGAACGCTCAAACTCTCACAAAACGGGAGCATTCTCTGCGGAACGAACAACGGTCTTGTCATAATCAAAGATAAAAAAGTCATAAAAACATTCGGAACCGAAGAAATCATTAAGAACCCGATTCTGCTCACAGTAGAAGAAGCCTCAGACGGAAGAATTTATGCTGGCAGCAACGGCGACGGAATTTACGTAATCAACGGCTCAAAAATCACAAGGTACGGCCGCGATGAAGGTCTTACGAGCGATGTCGTAATGCGAATCAAAGAAGACAAAAAGCACGACGTTTTATGGATTGTAACTTCAAATTCGCTTCAATATATGCAGAAGGGCATGATTAAGAACGTAAGTTCATTTCCATACAACAATAACTACGATCTTTATATAAACAAAGACGATGAAGTCTGGATTCTTGCTTCAAGCGGCATTTATACTGCCAACGCCGAAGATTTGCTTTCGGACGAAGTAAATGATTACCGGCTTTACACGATTGCGAACGGTCTTCCAAGCACGGTCACAGCGAATTCGTTCAGCACGCAGGATGAAAAGGGAAATCTCTACGTTTGCTGCCGTGAGGGAGTTTCATGCGTCAACATCGATGCCTATTCGGAACAGACTTCACAGACCAAAGCGGCTATCAATTCAATTTTTTGCGGGAACAAAAAAATTCTGCCAAACGAAAAGGGCGTTTACATCATTCCGGCATCAAAAGAACGAATAAAATTTATGGCGTCTGTAATGGATTACACAATGGCAAATCCGCCGGTCCGAATTTTTTTGGAGGGTGCAGGCGGAGATGGAATTACAGTTAATCAGAACGAACTTTTTCCACTCGAATATACTGGTCTTTCTTACGGAAGCTACAAATTCCACATTCAGGTTTTAAGTCACAATAAAAAGGAAGTCCTGCTCGACAAGGCAATTGAAATCATCAAAATTCCGCAGCTTTATGAAGTCTTTTTTATCCGTATTTTCTTAATTTCCATACTGGTGCTCATCGCAGGCTTTATCGTCTGGCGCATAATGAAATCCACGGTCATTACAAAGCAATACAGGCAGATTCAGCTTGCAAAAGAAGAAGCGGAGCTTGCAAACAAAACAAAATCCCGCTTCCTTTCAAATATGTCACAGGAAATCATAACGCCTATAAACACAATTCTGAGCATGGACGAAATGATTCTTCGAGAAAATGCAAAAGATGTTCCAAAAGATTACTTCCATTCCATAATGAATTATGGAGAGTCTATCCGAACTGCATCCGAATCACTTTTGAACCTCATCAACGACCTTCTTGAAATGACCAAAATTGAGTCAGGAAAACTCTCTCTTTCAGAAACCGAATATGATGTGAAGGATTTGTTTCGCTCTGTCGTCATGTCAAACCGCGTAAAAAGTTCTGACAAGCACCTCAAATTTGAAGTTTCCATTGACAATTTGATTCCATGCAGGCTTTATGGTGACGTCGGCAAAATCAAGCACGTTCTCTTGAATCTTCTTTCCAATGCAATAAAATACACCGAAGAAGGCGGAGTCATCCTGCAAATTTCGATGGAAAGCCGAACGGACAATATGTGCGATCTCTGCCTCCGCGTAACCGATACAGGAAACGGCATGAAGCCCGAAATAATCGAAACAATTTTTGATGCATACGGAGCTTTTGAAAAAGATGCAAAAGATATGCATTTAAAGACCGGCCTGGGGCTCGATATTTCACGAAGATTCGCTGAGATGATGGGCGGAGTTCTTGTCTGCACAAGTGACGTCGGCAAAGGCTCTGAATTTATTTTTACGCTCACCCAGAAAATTATTGACCAGACTCCAATCGGAATTTTTACAGAAACTGATGATGTTGAGGAACGAGGCCCATACATTCCAGAATTCATTGCACCAGATGCTGATGTCATTGTCGCAAGCGAGAATTTCACAAATCTATGCGCTATCGAAAATCTTTTGAAAGCAACGAAAGTCTTTATAACAAGTGCAAACAGCAGGCAGGATTTTATCGACAAAATCCGGGACAATTCATTCAACGTAGCATTCGTTGACCACCTGCTTTTTGAAAGCGACATGAAAGTTCTCGACGAGCTGATTTCTCAAGTCAAGCACTTTGCGCCGGCACTTTCGGTTTACATCATTACAGAAAATTCTTCTTCGGGAGAAGATTTTTATAAGAACAAAGGTTTCGATGGAATGTTGTCTCTTCCGATTGATCCTGTTCTTTTGGAAAAAACTATTATGAAGCATCTTCCCAAAGAAATGATGGAAATTCCCAAGAAAATCAAAGAGGTGGAATAAATGTTTAATTTCATCAGACTTCATCAGCTTAATATAATGCTCGCTCTTTGTGCATTCAGCACGTCCATGATGGTAATGCTTTTTATCACGCGATTTCTTCCCAAAAAACGCAAGTGGATTATAATCAACATGGAAATTATCGCCACCCTGCTGATTTTTTTTGACAGGCTTACTTACATCTATGATGGAGTTACGACCGCAACAGGCTACATCATGCTGCGTCTTTCAAATTTCATCATATTTTTCATGACCAGTGCCATCGTATTCTGTTTCAATTTCTATCTGACAGATTTGCTTACGAACGAAGGCAAATTGAAGATTATTCCACGAAGGCTCAGAATTACATGCTTTGCTTCTGCCATCGGAATGCTTTTGGCAATCATCGCCGCTTTCACCGGGCTTTATTATTACTTCGACGAAAACAACGTCTATCATCGTGGGCCGGCCTTTTTTGTGTGCTATATAATTCCCTCAGTCTGCCCGATTATTCAGTTTTCGGCAATTTTTATGCACAGAAAATGTTTCAGTAAATTCATCAACACGGCTATTTTCTTGTACACATTCCTTCCGATTATAATTGGACTCATTCAGTTCTTTGCGTATGGAATTTCTATCGTCAATATGTCGATAGTTCTAGTTTCAGTTTCTCTCTACTTTTTTACATACCTGGATATAAATGACGAAGTTGTCCGGGCACACAATGTTGAGATTCAGGGTTTTAAGGCTGAACGCGAGAATATGAAAAGAATTTTCTCTCAGGCAGCGGCTTCTTTTGCAAAATTAATGGAAAAGAACAACAGGGAACAGCTGGGACATTCCGAACGTACTGCAATAATGGCAAAATTAATCGCCCAAAAGGCAGGCCGAAGCCCAGAAGACTGTGAAAGAGTTTATTACTCGGCTTATCTTTGCGATGTTGGCGTAGAAGCACTTTCCTGCATAAAAGAATATCCGTTTTTAAGCGAGACAGCTCTTTATGTCGGTGAGCGATATGACGGAAAAGGCAATAAATATTCCGTCAAAGGCGAAGAAATCCCGGAATTCGCAAGAATTGTCACCGTTGCCAAAGATTATGAAAACATGATAAATGATACGACTCTTTCAAAATTCTTCGTCCGTGAAGTATTTATTCGCGAAGCAGGCTTTAAATATGATCCTGTTTTTTCAAAAGCCGCGTATCAGCTTTTGGATTTGGGCACAAACAACGGAGTCTTTGATAAAATGTCCAAAAAAACCGAGACTGAAATCCTATGCCACACTTACCGTGAAAATGTAACCACAGGAATTTCTGTCGAACAGAATATCACGGAGATAAGTTTTGACTGCGAAAACATTGAAAACGACAAAATATTTTCTGCTCCTTCAATAATTCTTTTTGATTCATCTGATGGGCAAGTTTACGAAACAAGCAAAGCAATTGACGCACATAAATATCTTGAATATGGAGAACTTTGGTTTGACTTCCACTCAATTTCAACAAGCGCAAAAAACATGGAAATTCGGAATATTACAGAAACTGATGGCGATGACAATTCTTCTTATAAAATAATTGCAGGCCGTTTTGAAGACCATCTTTTGATAAAAATGAAAAGCCCGCAAAAAAGTTTTGAAGCCATTGTCGCACTTCCAAGCGAATCAAAGGCGGCATACATTGGAATTACCGGCGAAAATGTCCATATCAGCAACATACAAATCAAGAAAACAGAACAAAAATTTGAAAAGAACGATATTCCGCGGATTACAGAAAAAGCAACCTACATCAACAGAATTGAATCTGACATTCCGAACGTTCAGATTGTCAATCCGTTGTCAAAATTCACCAAAGGAATCGAAATAAAAGAACAATTAAAGCTTTATTTCCACGCACAGAGCCTTCCGGACGCAAATCTGGTATGGCACTGTCCGTATATTATTCTTTACTACTCTGATGATAAAAAAATCTACGGCAAAAATTATCGAGAATATGCGATGATAAAGCTGGACGGCGAAGAGAACGGCTCGCCAAAATATGCCACAAATTCATTCATTATGAGACGAACCGAGAATTTCAAGAGCTGGGATATTTGGGAAGAGCAGAATAAAGCTGGCTATGAATGTCACATTGAGTTTTTCAAGGACGGAAACGAAGTGACTCTTCAAACTCAAAACAAAGGAATTTATATCCAGAACACCACCAGGATAAATGACGGAAACAAAGAAGTTTTCGTGGCGCTTTCGGGCGACCAGGTGGCAATCACGGATATAAGAGTGCGCTAGCCTGAAAAGCAGATTAATTCGGGCTAATTCAGGCACAACTGTTCGCCGTCAAGTGCTTCGCCCAATTCGCTCGCTTCCTTGCAGCGGACAAGCCTGTACTGGTAGCCCTGCTCTGCCAAAAATTTCTGGCGGTTCGAGCCGAATTCTTCTTCGACAGTGTTGCGCGTAATCAGCGTGAAGAATCTTGATTTTCGCTCTTTTGGGCGCAAGATTCGTCCTAATCGCTGGGCTTCTTCCTGACGGCTACCGAAAGTGCCGCTCACCTGAATTGCCATGCTGGCGTCCGGCAAATCGATTGCGAAGTTTGCGACTTTGCTTACGACCAACACGCGGATTGCACCGCTTCGGAAATCAGCGTAAATTTTATCGCGCTCCTCGTTGGGAGTTTTTCCAGTGATAATCGGGCAGCCGAGCATTTTTGAAAGCTCGTCAAGCTGGCTCAAATACTGACCGATGACAAGAATCTTGTCCTGAGGAGATTTTTCCACCAGAGTTTTTACAAATTCGGGCTTCTTGGGATTTTCGCTCGCAATCCTGTGTTTTTTCCGCAAGTCAGCGACCGCGTATTCGATTTCCTTTTCTTCGCCCAAGTCAATTCGAACTTCAATACATTCGGCCGTGGCGATAAAGCCCGTGCTTTCCAAGTCCTTCCACGGAACATCGTAGCGTTTTGGACCGACGAGAGAAAAAACATGGCCTTCACAGCCGTCTTCACGAACCAAAGTGGCAGTAAGACCGACCCGGCGCACAGCCTGAATCTCAGCCGCAACACGGAAGACAGGAGCCGGCAAAGTGTGGACTTCATCGTAGACAATCAAGCCCCAGTTTCGCTTTCGGAAAAGAGAGAAATGCGGGTAAGGACCGTCTTTTTCTGGCCGCCATGTGAGAATCTGATAAGTTGCCACGGTGACAGGTTTAATCGTCTTGTTTTCGCCGGTGTATTCGGCAATGTCATCATGGGTCAAGTTGGTCTTGTCGATAAGCTCGTCAATCCACTGATGAACCGCAGAAATATTCGTGGTAATGATAAGCGTGCTGGTTTTAAGCAGGTCCATTACGGTCATGCCGACGATTGTTTTTCCCGCACCGCAAGGAAGAACAATTGTGCCAAAGCCAGTTCCCGGCCCTTTGTCGCCGACGATTGCCTGAGCAGCTTCTTTCTGGTACTGACGGAGAACAAAATCCCGCCCGCTCAAGGTTTTCTGGCGAAGGTTGATTTCAAGCGGCTCGCCGTCAATGAGCGGAACATCGTCTTTTACAGGCCAGCCCATTCTCAAAAGTTCCTGCTTGATTGTGCCACGGTCAGTGAGATTAAGGCGGAAACAGTGAGATTTTTCGTCCTCAGACACGACCGTCTTTTTCATAAGCTCGTCCTGAGGCTCTTCATATTCACAATTTGTAAGATATTTTCGACCAACGAGGCTCGCCCCGATTTCCTTAAAAACAGGAATGCTTTCCGTAACGAGGTAGAGATATTCTTCTTTGATTTTTTCGGAAGGCTTTTTTGGGTCCGGGATTTCAATCCACGGAGCGGGAACAAGCCGCAATTTTCCGAAGCGGCCGGCAGTTTCTTTAATCCACATCTCAACGCTCTGCGGAACATCGTAGCGGGCAAAATCATGGAGCACTTTTACGGCATCATCCGGAGAAAAGCCCGCGGCATTTGCGTTCCATAAAGAAAGAGGTGTAAGCCGGTAAGTATGAAGATGCTCAGGAGAACGCTCCAATTCTGCAAAAGGAATCAGCGCGTTACGGCAGTCAGTTGCACGAGGCGCATGAACATCGAGAAGTAAAGTCCTGTCACTTTGTACGATAAGCGGGTTAGAATAATCCATAAATCCTCATTCAGCGAAAAAAATGTTTTGAAAAATAAAATCCGCTCAGCTATGGAGCAGTGGCGAAGCCAGTCGGAAGCGAAGCGGACGACCGAGCGTTAGTGAGCTGCGGAACAGCGGCAGCCAGTAAAATTTGCGCCAAAAAATACTAATTCCTCATTGCTCATTTTTAATTTTTAAAATCCCAAAATTCCAAATCCGCTTGGGTTTTTGGCACCGGCTTTTACCCATGAAACTTTTTGTTTGGGTGAAAGAGGCTTTTTAAGGGCATCGATTGAATCCATGTACTCGCACAACCACACAGAGAGCGAGCTGTCGCGTTTGGAAAGATCGTTTTGAGAATCACATGAGACAAGAATCGGCGTGATGTTAGCCCCTGCCGCAAGACGAGCCGCCATGTTTTCTGCGTAGGCCTTAAAAGCTCCGGCGGCGGCGGCAATCAACGGATTTGAAAGTTCGATCCCAGAAGCACGAACAGTGGATGAATTGATTCCGTCTGCAAGGGAATAATTTGACTTGTAAAGGAAGACAAGTTTGCGCATTCGGGAAGGCTGCCTGTTAAAGCGGGCAATCAGCTCCTGGGTAAGATACTGATAGCTGCCAACCAATTCTTCAAGAATTTGAGCGTTGTTGTCAACATCACGATATTTTGTAGCAAGATAAAACTCGTCGAATACAAGAACTGCCTCGTCGAGCCCGCCCTCGTTCTCACACTTCAATGCAAGAGAACGGCAAGAAAGAGCAGATGAACGGTTCCAGTTGACCAAAAGGATTCCGCCAGCTTTCTGGACTTCTCCATTATTATCGCCTTCGCCTTCCTTTTCGGCAGGAGGAACGTTACTTGAAGCAATAACCTTGCGCCCCTGAAAAGAGGCTCCCGAAGCCATATCATTTCCGGCAGGAAATTCCTTGCCAACGAACAAAATCATCTTTCCCATAACGAACTATTATAGCAGATTTCTTAGTAATTTGATATACTAAAATTATGAAAGTTTGGATTAAATATTTGATTGGTTTAGTTCTTGGTGTGCTGGCGGCTTTTATTCTCCCGCTCAACATTCCATCTGTTGATTCAGCAGTTTCAACCATGTCCGAAATTGCAATTCGTTTTGGCAGATACGCGGTAATTCCGCTGCTTTTTTTTGGCACAGCCATGTCAATGTTCAATCTTCGAAGCAAAAAACACATTTTAAAGACAAGTCTTTGGACTGCGGGCACAATCGTAGGCTCAACTTTGATTCTCGTTGCGCTCGGTCTTCTATCAATTCTTTTTGTTTCACTCCCACGTATTCCAATCAGCGTCGAAAAAATCTCTGAGGTTCCGCAAATAGACATCAAGCAGATGATTCTGAACGTCTTTCCGTTCTCAGGCTTCGATTCCCTCAAAGACGGAATTTATCTGCTCCCGGTTTTTGTCCTTGCGGCTTTTGCGGGCGGTGCCTGTGCTTCTGATCCAAATGACTCCAAACCAATTCTCAGCGTTTTCGACTCAGCAATGAAACTGTGCCAGACAATGTCCGCATTCTTCGTGGAGTGGCTTTCTGTAGGCATGATTGCAATTGCGTGCTACTGGATGCTTCAGGCGCGAACAATTTTTGCATCTCCTACCTTCCTTCCAATTTTTCTCATGCTTCTGGTTGATTTTGTAATTGTTGCGGGCTTGATTTATCCGCTGATTCTCCGCCTTCTTTGCAAGGATTTGCGGCCTTATCATGTGCTTTACGCAAGCTTGTGTTCAATCATCACCGGCTTTTTTACAGGCGACTCTAACATCACCCTTCTTACAAACACACGACACGGCAAAGAAAGCCTTGGAATCCACGATGAGACAAACAATTTCGCACTCCCGCTTTTCTCAATTTTCGCACGCGGCGGAACAGCCCTGGTCACAACGATTTGTTTCGTTACGATTCTCCGCTCTTATTCGAGCCTGGGCTTCACATTCTTTGATGTAATCTGGATTTTCGCCGTTTCATTCATCACTTCTTTCGCGCTCGGAAGTTTCCCTGTCGGCGGCACTTTTGTTTCGCTCACAGTAATCTGCGCAATGTACGGGCGTGGCTTTGAGGCAGGATATTTGCTTTTGAGACCGGCGATGCCAATTTTGTGCAGCTTCGCATGTGCATTCGATGTGCTTTCGTCAATCACAGGAAACTACATCGTAGCAGTTAAGACAAAGAAAATCGATAAAATCGAATTAAAACACTATATTTAAAGATTGCCACACCGATTCGAAATTGCTACGCAATTTCTTTAAAAATATTATTATTTCTTTATGACTTTCCGTAGGAAAGTCGAATCAGTGTGGCAACTTTTATTATTTTGTTTTTTTGTATATATCTCTGTTGGCATCCAGGCGCAAGTGATGCTCACGGAAGTCTATGTTGTTGCATGGACGACCGAAGTAGAAGCCCTGGAATTTATCCGGAGAGTATTCTATGAGCTTTTCAATGTCGCTCTTTTCTTCGATACCTTCCATACAAACCTTCATTCCAAGCTCGTGGGCCATCTGCGTGATGTGCTTGATTATTTTGCGGTCGCCTTCATTGCCGGCCGTAGCTTTTTGAACAAATGTATAATCAAGTTTGAGCGTGCTTGCTTTGAGATACTGCAAATAGCGTAGATTTGAATAGCCTGTACCAAAATCATCGATGTCAACGTTAACACCCATATTCGCAAAAGCCTCAGTGAGCTGCTGAAGCTCGTCGCCATTGTCAATGTAGCCGCTTTCGGTAAGTTCAAGAGTGACGTTCTTGGGATTGACTTCAGAAACGAGCATTGCTGTTTCAACATCACGCAAAATATCGCTTTTTTTGACCTGAATATATGAAAGATTTACGCTGACATGGAAATCTTTTTGGAGACGATTCCATTCGGCACACTGCATAAAGGCCGTTCTCAAAATCCACCGGCCAACAGAAACAATCATGCCGGTACGTTCCAGAATTGGAATGAATTCATCTGGAGAAAGAATGCCGTAACCAGGACAAGTCCAGCGGATAAGAGCCTCACAACCAATAACATTAAGAACCGTTTTGTCAGAATCGAGATAGAGATTTCTGGCATCAACGACAGGCTGATAATAAAGCTCAAAACCTGCAAAGTCGTTGCGAATTGAATCGCGTATTTTTTCCTGGAAATCAAGTGTTTTGAGATGCTGCGTGTAATCAACGGCATTGAATGTCGCGAGATTGTTGCGCCCATTACGTTTGGAAGAATTGAGAGAGTAATTCACTTTGCGGATAAGACCGTCAAGCTGAGAAGTGTCGTTCATAAAAGCGACCATTCCGCCTGAAACCGTAAAGATTATATCGTAGCCAAGGCCATGCTCTGCCTCAGAAATCTCACGGCGTAAATTCTCGTACATTTTTTGAGCGACAAGGGCTGATTTGCCCGTTAAATTCATGAGAACGAATTCATCGCTTGAAAGTTTGTATGCCTTTGCGACACCTGAACAAACCTTTCGACAGCAATCACCCACCTTTGACACAATCACATCACCGGTCATAACTCCGTATTGCTCATTGATTGCGCCAAGATTGTCTATATCGATTTTAAGGATAAAGCCTGAAACAGCCTGCTTTTTTGTCCATACAGAACTGTAATCGATTCGGAGCTGAGACTCAGTTGCAAGACCGGTGAGCAAATCAGTTCGATCTTCTTCTGTTACGATTGAAACTTCTCCAATTAGAATTCGATGATCCTCGCTGTCATTTGGAATAATCCGGCCACGACATCGAATCCAAACTGGCTTGCCGTTTCTGTTAACCCAGCGATAATCAAGGTTGTGCTCTGTTCTTTTGCCTGTTTTGAGTAAGTCTAAATCCGCACGCAACATCGACTGATCTTCTGTATAAACGATTTTCATTATTTCGTGCGTGGCATTTTCCATTTTTTCTTCTGGAAAATTGAATATATTTCTTGCAAACGGTGAAATGAAATAAGTGTCCTTCGTGAGGTCAAAAACAAACAGAAATGAATCCGTACATTGATTGAGAATTGTGACTATTCCTTCTAGTTGTCTCGATTCGAGATTTTCCAATCCGTAACTCATTGCAGTCCTTAGAAAGTAGAAAAACCTTCATGCATAATCTAGATTAAGTTCAGCACAAAAAGTTGAACCATCTCTTACTCCCCGAAAAAAAACACATAAAAGCCTACGCTTCTAGTATAACACGGATTTAAGAGTTTTCACATTTTTTCAATCAAAAAAAATTATATTTTAAAAATATAAAATAAATCTTTAAAGATTTTAGAGATTTATTCGTACAATTCTTTTATCTTCCAATCATCATAAAGAACGCTGCGCGTATAAGGGAAACGCCGGGAAAATTTTATTTCATGGTTCTTTTTGATGAAGATTGCGGAAATTTTGATATTAAAAACAGAAGAAAGTTTGGGAATAAGCTCAAGAGACTTTCGCTCTCCAAGAACAAAAAATGCCGTAGACAAACCATCGGCCAGCATAGAATTTTTACTGATAACAGTTACGGAAGCTAAATCGTTTTCGACCGGGGTACCTGTAAAAGGTGAAAAAATATGATGGTACCTCTTTGAGCCGGCTTCGAAATAACGCTCGTAAATTCCGCTTGTAACTATTGAAGTTTGTGGCACAGTAATACGCACAAGAGGTGCAGAATCAGGATATTCTGGATTTTTGATACCGACATTCCAGTCTTTGGAATTTGATTTTTTGCCGTAGACGTAAATGTTGCCACCTAAATCAATAATCGCACGACGAACACCATGCTGCTCACAGATTTTGATTACTTCATCGGCCGCAAAGCCTTTTGCCACACCGCCAAAATCAAGCCCCATTCCTTCTCTTAAGAAATGGATTGAACGATTATCACGATTAAGCACGATATTTTTGTAATCGACAAGCGGAAGAAGCTTTTCAAGCTCTTCCAGGCTCGCCACATGCGGAGAAATCGAATTTATATTCCAGAGTTTAACAAGAGGTTCTATCGACGCATCAAAGGCACCATCTGTAATTTTAGAAATAAGAAGAGAGAATTCCATGACGGAAAAAACATCTTCACCGACAGTAACAGGCTCAACAAAAGCCCTGGAATTTATGCGGTATAAATCTGAATTTTTTTTGTCGAGAGCAAATTCGTTGTCAATTTCTCTGAGACGGTCAAAAAGTTTTTCATAGAGCTCATCAGTTCCGTCTTCGAACAAATTTATAGAACAAATAGTACCCAAAAGCTGCTCGTACTTTGGTTTTTCATGAGAACAAGAAAGGATAAAAAGAGATATTAAAAAAAGGGAAATCCCCCTTAAGAATATTTTCACTTTCATTAATAATACTATTCTGAAAAAATAATGACAAGTGCAAAATAAGAAATATGTGACATAAACATGAATTATGTGCTATTCTTAAATCATTATGCAATCAAAAGAATTATTGAAATTACAGAACGGCAGCGACATTCGTGGCGTTGCTTGTGAAGGAATCGAGGGCGAAAACGTAAATCTCACTCCCCTCGCATCAAATATAATCGCCCAGAGTTTTGCTTCATGGCTTTCAAAAAAATGCGGCAAATCTGTCGAATCTTTGACCGTCGGAATCGGCCGTGACTCACGAATCACCGGCGAAGCTCTGGCAAAAGCGGCCATGGCAGGTCTTTCTTCTTGCGGCGTCAAAGTCGTGGACTGCGGCATGGCAACAACACCGGCAATGTTCATGAGCATCGTCTTCCCCGAAACAAAATTTGACGGCTCAATCATGATTACGGCAAGCCATCTTCCTTTCAACCGAAACGGCCTCAAATTCTTCGACAATGACGGAGGCCTGGAGCACGAGGACATCACTGCTGTTCTCGAAGGTGCAGCAGGGCTTACAGAAAAATCAGGAACTTCTGAAGCACAAAAATTCGACCTCATCTCGCTTTATGCAAATCATCTCGTAAAAACAATCAAAAACGGAATCAAAACGGACATTGTGCAAAGTCGAAATGAAAAACCTCTTTCCGGCCTTAAAATCGTTGTTGATGCCGGAAACGGTGCGGGCGGATTCTTTGTCTCAAAAATTCTTGACATTCTCGGAGCCGACACAAAAGGAAGCCAGTTCCTTGAGCCGGACGGAATGTTCCCGAATCATATTCCAAACCCGGAAAACGCAAAGGCAATGGAAGCAATTCAGAGCGCGGTTCTCAAAAACAAAGCTGATTTGGGCTTGATTTTCGACACCGACGTTGACCGAATGAGTGCTGTTTTGCCGGACGGAACAGAAGTCAACCGCGACGCAATCATCGCGCTCGTTGCGGCAATTCTCGCCCCGGAATATCCAAATTCTACTATTATTACAGATTCTGTCACATCAGACCGGCTCACCCGCTTTCTCGAAAAAGAACTGGGCCTCAAGCACCACTGTTTCAAGCGCGGATACAAAAATGTAATCAACGAATGCAAACGCCTTAACAAAGAAGGAATTGTTTCTCCGCTCGCAATGGAAACAAGCGGTCACGGTGCCCTCAAAGACAATTTCTATCTCGACGACGGAGCATTTCTTGCAGTCAAAATCGTTATCGCCCTAGCAAATGCAAAGGCACAGGGAAAGGCTCTGGCAAGCCTGATTGAAAAGCTCGACCCGCTTGTTGAAGCAGATGAAATCCGTTACAAAATCAACTGCGAGGATTTTGGCTCTTACGGCGACAAAGTTCTCGCGGAATTCAAGGCACGGGCAGAAAAGGCCGGCATGATAATGCCAAAGTCTTACGAAGGAGTTCGAATCAGCTTCCAGAGCGAAGACAAAAAAGGCTGGCTTTTGCTCCGAAAATCCCTGCACGACCCGGTAATGCCACTCAACGTTGAGGGCGAGAGACCTGGCGACGCAAAAAAAATCCTGCAAGTTGCCCAAGAGCTTCTCGCAGGATTTGATAAACTATCGAAATAGAAACTAAAAAAGGGGAAAGCCACCTTTCCAAAAAGGTTTCTTCCCCCTTTCAATCCCTCATTTTCCAAAGGTGAGGGAAAAATTATCCAGAATTAGTTATTAAGATCAACCCTTACATAATAAATTGAAGGAGCATATCCTGCGCCTACTCTTCCAACAGTGTAAGTTCCAGGTGTCAATGTCCAAATATATGCTGCATCAGAAGTTGGTGCTGTTGTTGAATTAGAACTATCAGCAGTAGCAACTCCGCCATCGCTTGATGTAATGCCACATGTATCGTTAGTTTTATTTGAGTCGGAACAATAACCTGTCAAAACTTTTACAGTCGCTGCTTTTGTAACAGAGAAAGTAATTTTTCCAGAAGAATTCATTTTGAGTCCGGTAGAAATTGAAGCAACAGAACCATCAATCAAAGTAACTGATTTTACGCTACCAAGTGTAACTCCGCCAGCAGTTCCTGTATCAAATACAGAATTGTTTGTTCCCGCAGCACCGCCAAGACTAGTTCCGCTTCCACTCTTTGTTGATGAAGAAGAGTCTTTAGAATTATACCACTCAGCACTTGTCCAAGTAGCAGCTTCAGAAGAGCAAACTATTGATTTTGACACACCACTTCCATCTCGGGCTGTTGCAGTAAATGTCACATCGCCAGCCTTGAGGAATTTTACTTCTCCTGAGAATTCATCGATTGTACCGACAGTCGTATCAGAAGATGTCCATTTTACAGCAAGATTTGAAGCCGTATCAGGAGTTACAGTTGCTTTCATAGAGTTTGCAACACCAACTGTAAACGTGCTTGAAGCAGCAGCAACTGAGATTTCTGTCACTGGCACGAATGAAAGAGTATCATCATACTCAACACTAATAGAATTGATGTAAGATGTTGTAGCAGCTGTAATCACAACAGAAGTTGCAGCAGCGTCATAAACAACATAACCACATTCCAAATATTTAGATGTTGAGCCAGAATTGATGTTATAGACACCTTCTCCCTGAGAACCAGCCTTGATTGTTCCCCACCCAGAGTAATCACCTTTTACTGTTACTACACATTTTCCTGTAACTGGAATTGTGATTGTTTTCCCACTTCCACCAGTTGCATTTTCAGAACCTGAATGTTTAGTGAATCCATCGATAGTTACTGTTGAATCAACATACGCACCAGCATCAGCTGTAGAGAAATCATAAACAGTCTTTACAACCTCTTTTTCTCCATCCAACAAAGATTTTGAAGAATCTGCAGTTACATTCCACTTGTTGTCGCTTGCAACTGTTGCAACATCCCAGTAAGTCTCTGTATCTTTCTGGAATTTTGACGAAGCAACAACGAACAATCGGTTCAAGATGTTCTCACGGCCAGCATATTCTTTAGCTACGAAAGAAGAATTAAGGACAACTCCATATTTTCCAGCAGGGAAGTAGTCATCTGTTTTGAAACCGATGTATTTCTGGTCAGAAGTACCGTTTGCCTGGCTTGCCCAAACATCAGCATTCAAAATTACGCCTTCAGGAAGATTAAGTGTTGAACCAATAAATGCAACCTGCTCATAATAGTCTTTTAAATTAGAAGTAGCCCACGGATTTCGACCAAGATAAAGCTCTTTAAGTCCGCTTTCCGCTTCCAAAGTACACTTGTAAATTACCAGACCTTTTCCAACTTTTGAAGTAAGTCCAAGACGAGGTGCTGTGAAATATGCTTTATCAGTTCTTGTTCCGATTGCACGGAGAACACAGTCTTCATAGAGGGCTACAACACCGTTTGTATATTCCATCCATGTAAAATCAACGTCACCTTCGATATAGCACTTGTAGAACCAAGCTTTTGCAACGGTACGAAGTGTGTCCTGACCGCTCAAGAATGAACAGTTGTATGCAGCAAGATTTCCTGTTCCGTCAGTTCCGATAACCTCAGCCTGTGCTGTTCCCGTTGTTTCTTGACGAGAGCTTTTGATTGTGAGGTTTTCAAGAACGATGTTTCCGCTGCCTGCAATTGCAAAAGTTGAACGACCTTTTTCACTTGAAGTGTCGCTTCCCTGTCCCAAAATTACGACATCAAGACCGTACTGAGCAGATCCCTGACCTGAAATCTTGAGGTTATTGTTTCCAGAATATGAAAGACCGTCCTCGTTGTATGTACCCATTCCAAGAGTTATTACACAGTCACCAGAAGCAGAAGCGGCAGCTGTCAATGCCTCTTTAATCGTGTTATATGTTGTTGCACTTCCACCTGCTACAGACATCTGGATTGCTCCAACAGAACTTGGAGCAGTCACAGCCTTTCGGCCTGCAGGAGAACCATCAGCGAGCACACCAAAAGTCTTTTTTGCTGGTGTATTATCCTCATCATCGTTGTCCGCACATGAAACGGCTCCAAAAAGTAATGCGGCTGCACACAAACCTGATGCAATAGCGTTCAGAAGAAACTTGTTTTTCTTCATACATACCTCCAAATTTTTTATGATGTTTTTGTCCTAAATCAGTTCGTTATTATCCAAATAATACAATTTTTTGGATTTTAACGCTAATTTCTTACATTACTTTATTTCCTAACCATCAATTTGTGTATACAAAATATAAATTTTTTTACAGTAAATTTTGCAAAATAATCAATAAGAGTGCTTTAAGACTGTACTTTTTGTCATTTTTTTATAATTTATTGCCAAAAAAGATACAAAATATTGCAAAACGGATTTATAATAAAAAAATGAATCCAGAAATCACCAGACGAAGACAATTTCTCTCAAAAAGAAAGCATGACAGCGGCGGGGCGAACAGGCTCACAATCGGATTTACGTGCATCGCCGATTTCAGGAGCTTTATCGGGCAAGAATACATTTCTGGAATCGTAAAAGCCTGCGAGGACTATGACATCAATTTCATCAACATGAGTCAGGCTGTAAAATATTCGATTTTTGATGATGCAGATTTTTTATCGCGATATTCCCAAAAATTCAAATTTATGAAGGCTCCGTTTCTGGACGGTCTGATTACATGGGCTTCGTCGCTGGCAAACTATCTCACGGATGAACAGATTATCCAAAAATTTTCAGCACTATCACCGCTCCCCATGGTCGATATCGGCTATCTTTCAATTCCGGGAGTCACTGCGCTCCGAATCGACAACACATGTTCCATGGATCTGATTGTCGAGCATCTTGTAAAAATTCATTCTTTCAAGAGAATCGCATTTCTCGGCACAGAAGGTTCTCGTCCTCATAAAGACCGGCTCATTTCATTCAAAAAAGCTCTCCCAAAATTCGGACTGAATCAAAATAACGTTCCGGTCTTTATGGCAAAAGAACTTACAGAAGCAGAAATAATGCACGCTTCCGAAGAACTTTTCGTCCAGTGCATAAAAGACAAGTCGCCAGCAGAGAGAATCGAAGCAATCGTCACCACAAGCGACATCATCGCCGCCTCTCTGATTCAATTTCTGCAGAAAAGGGGCATAAACGTCCCGGAGGATATTGCTGTCACCGGCTTCAACAATCAGTATCAGGGAATCACAAGCAGCCCGCCAGTCACCACAATCAACCTCGAATATTTCAAACGCGGCTACATGGCCGTCGAACTTCTGATAAACAGAATCATGGACGGAAGTTCCTCTGAACAGCTGATAAAAATTCCAACATCGCTGATTGTTCGCGAAAGCTGCGGCTGTTTTGAAAAAGAAATTCTTGACGCGGCGAATACAGACTTCCCGATTCTGCCAGAAGATTCCACCGAACAGGAAGCAAAACAATTTCTGTTCGAGAAGGTCAATCAGATTTTTGAAAAAGAAAGCCACGAAAGCAAAGAAAGCCTGGTCGAAGCAATTTTCAAAGATTTATACGAGAGTTTTAGTCCGCCCAAAACTTTGTGCTGGTACCGGAAATTTCTGAACAAACTTCGCGGAGCATATTTTACAGCAAGTTTCTGTCAGGATAAAATCACAGCCCTTCATTCATGTCTCATAGCCCTCGCAGGCTCAAACGAAATCCAGCGACAGAGAATGGAAAGCATCACAAATCAGCTCAGAGTTCTCTCGGCGGTCACATCGGATTACGAAATCAAGGCAAGAGACGAAAGTCCTTACACTTTCAACAATATCACCACGGCGGCAATTCATTTTGCATCGGTCTCCACAGGCGCGCAGATGAAAAGAGTACTTAAAGCGCATCTTTCAGAGCTTGGAATTCCCGGAATCATCCTTTCTTTGAGCGACAACATGACAACAGATTTGGAAACAAGCAACGTAGAACTGATTATACCGGAGCCAAGTGAAATCGACCAGGTTAAGCTCCCATACCGGATAAATGACGTTGCCAATTTTCCGAAGTCATTTTTCCCCAAAAAAGAACGCTATTCCGTAGTGCTTGAGATTTTGTATTACAACGAACGTTATTTTGGATTCGCGTTCATGCACATGCGCAATAAAAACATGGCTCTTTACGATTCAATCCGCTCACTTTTGTGTCACTCGCTTTACGAAATCTATCTCAAAGAAGGTCGCACAAAAGCACACTCCATGCAGCTGAACACAAAAAATATCGAAGGAATTCTCTCGCTGCAAGGAAATGAAACCAATCTTTTGGGAACAAACAAACTCGGCGTTCAAAAAATCTCATCGTATCTTCTGGAGCATATCGGCGAAAAAACAAATCTTGAAAAGATGGCCAGCGAACTCGGAATGAACAAAACAAAATTGATAAGGCAGACAAAAGCGGCCACAGGATACACGGTGCAAAAACTGCACGAAAAATTAAAAATCGAGCTGGCAAAAGACTTGATTCTGGAAGGAAAGCTCACTCTCTCAGAAATTGCAGAGCGTCTTGGCTTCCAGAACAGCAATTATTTCTCAAATGTTTTCAAAAAAAACACAGGAGAAAGCCCCAGAGCGTGGGGTAAGGATAAATCAGGAATGAGGAATTAGGGGAGAGGTCTCTCCCCTGCGTCACACTTCGTTGTGCCGCCCCCCCACTCTACGGGGGTGAAGCCCCCGTAACGCCCCCGACTATTCCTTCTCTACCTCAGTACACTTGATGTGCAGTTCATCAAGCTGCTTCTGGTCAACTTCGCTCGGACAACTGTCCATCGGCGACATTGCCAGATTGTTCTTCGGGAATGCGATTACTTCGTGGATTGATTCCTCGTGGCGCATGAGCATTACGAGGCGGTCAAGTCCTGGTGCGATTCCGCCGTGTGGTGGGGCACCGAATTTGAATGCCTGAACGAGGAAGCCGAATGCTTTCTGGGCACGCTCTTCTGAGTATCCGACGATTTTGAAGATTCTCTGCTGCAAGGCAGGATCGTTGATACGCATAGAACCTGAAGCAAGCTCGTAGCCGTTCAAAACGAGGTCGTAGAGGTCGCCCTTTACTGCACCCGGGTCAGATTCCAGAGTATCCCAGTATTTTTTCTGTGGAAGAGTGAACATGTGGTGCTCAGTCTCCCAGTGATTTTCATCTTCGTTCCATGCAAAGTAAGGGAAGTCGATAATCCATGCGAAGTGGAATTCATCGGCCGGATTGTAGAGGTTGAGGTCTTTTCCGAGCTGCTTTCGGACTGCACCCAAAGCAACGCAGGCAACCTGCCATTTTTCATCGCTTACGAAAAGGAGCAAGTCGTTCTTTTCTGCACCGAGTTTGCCGCAGATTTCTGATTCTTTTCCGGCGAAGAATTTTGAGATTCCGCCTTCGAATTTGCCTTCTGCATCAACCTTCATCCAGGCCAGGCCTTTTGCGTGGTTGATTTTTGCAACTGATTCCAAAGCCTCAATCATCTTGCGGCTGTATTTGTCAGCAACGTTTTTAACGACGAGGGCTTTGAGGCCGCTTCGTTTGTGACGCTCGATTTCTTTGCTTGCATTTGCGGCTCCAGCCTTGAATGCGTTGAAATCGCTCAAATCTGCCATGAAAGCTGCGTCCTGCATCTTGAGGTCGAATCGCAAATCAGGCTTGTCGCTTCCGTACAAATCAAAAGCGTCGTCCCAGCTGATTCGGTCGAATTTTGCAGGCAAATCATAATTCAAAGTCTTTTTGAAGATGTACTGCATCATGCCTTCGGTAGTTGTAAGAACTTCCTCACGGTTTGTGAAGCTCATCTCCATATCAATCTGTGTGAATTCCGGCTGACGGTCTCCGCGGGCATCCTCATCGCGGTAGCAGCGTGCAATCTGGAAGTATTTGTCAAAGCCTGAAACCATCAAAAGCTGTTTGTAAAGCTGTGGAGACTGTGGCAAAGAGTAGAATTTTCCAGGGTGAACGCGTGAAGGAACGAGATAGTCTCGAGCTCCCTCTGGAGTTGACTTGATGAATGTAGGAGTTTCAATCTCCAAAAATCCCTTGCTTGTGAGGTACTCGCGTGTTGCGAAAGTAACCTGTGAGCGGAGGATGATGTTTTTCTGCATCGGCTCACGGCGCAAGTCAAGATAGCGGTACTTCAAGCGCAAATCTTCGTTTGGAAGAACAACAGTTCCGTCCTTCTGGCGGACTTCCTCGATTGAGAATGGCAATTCCTGGCTGGTTGTGAAGATTTCGATTTCCTTTGCTTCAACTTCGACTTCACCAGTTGCCATGTCAGGGTTTACGTCCTTTTCGCTTCGGGCGCTAACTGTACCCGCAACGGCGATACAATATTCGCTCTTTAATGAAGAGGCAATTTTTTTGACTTCATCGCTCGCACCGTCGCCAACCATAACCTGAGTGATTCCATAGCGGTCACGGAGCTGAATAAAAACAAGGCCGCCCAAATCTCGAGACCGGCTGACCCATCCGTTTAATACAACATTCTTACCAACATCGCCCTTGCGAAGCTCACCGCAAGTGACTGTTCTTTTTGAATTTTCCATAAACTATATTTTAATGAGATGTAAAGATTTGAGCAAGAAATAAAAAAAGGGGAAAGTCTCCCCCTCGCTACAGCCAGCACGCTGTCTTTCGCTACCCTCTCTGCGGGCTCAAACGCCGCCCGCAACGCCCGCTTAGTCTGCTAAAGTACAGCCGGCTCCGGCAGTTGCAAGCACGGAAGTTTTGGCATCAGAAGCTGAAAGCGCCGTGTATTTGTATTTATTCAGGGAACTGAAAACTTCATCGTCAGTTTCAGAAGTTGCACCGTTCTTTGAAAGGTCTTTATTGCCAGAAGAATGAAGCTCGCCGTTTGTTTCCTTTATGCTGTATTTTATTCCAGAGCCGAAATAATTATTTTCAGCATAAACAATGCAGTTTTTTCGGCGGCCAATGGCATAGCTGTTTGAATAAGCCGGATTTGAAGAATCATAATAATTATTAAAAATGTGAATAGTTGTATTTCGTACCATCGGCAATCGCTGCACACAATTCAGGAAATAATTTCCATAAAGCGTAACAAAACGTTTTGAGTTGTCTCCGTCGGAATCTGACGAGCCAATCAGCATCGTTTTGTCATGATTTTTGAAAATACAGTTTGAGACAGTGATATTAGTTGCATTCCCCTTGATGTCACAAAGTCCATCATAAGTCTGCCATTTTTCATCAAGTGTATCGGTTGTGCCTGTCTTTACTGTCTCAAGTGAAAGTGTGTCCTCAAACGTGCAATGGTCAATCCAGATATTTTTGTTACCATCAATTGTGATTCCATCCCATTGTGCATTATAGCCATCGGAAGTATTAGAATCTTTCTGCTCATGATGCGGAAACGGGTCGCAGGCATCTTTGATTGTCAGATTACGAATCTGGATGTTATCACCTTTAACAAGAATTGAACCGCCACGAATACCGCAATCTTGAGTTTTACCAATCAAAGTTGTACCAGACTTAATTTCAAGGCAATTTTTTTTTCCGTAAGCTTTATTCAAAGCCCATAAATCATCATAAAGACCGCTGTTTGTAGACGCATTTTTTCCCTTATCTTCGGTTGTCTTTGTACATGCCTGTCGATACGCATCCACCCAGGCCTTGTAATTCTCATAATTTGGTTTGAGTGACTTTACAAAAGCGTTAAGAGCCTGTGTTGAAGCAAGCAAAGTTTTACCTTCTGCTGGCAACATTCCGTCACTCATGTCGATCATTGATGTAATAACGATAATTTTATTTCCGCCAGAAACGGCTTCTATCAGTTCATCTCGCGTGGAGACTTCAACTTTTGTTCCTGAAGTCACATAATTCGTTCCAAGCCCAGCAAATCCCACAGGCAAATCACCAAGTTTTATCGATTTTTCGGCTTCATTTTTTTCAGAATCTTCTTCGCCTGTCTTTGAATCATCCGTATCAGATACAGATTCCGGCTCAGAATCACTACCTTTTGATTCTACGGAACAGCCAGAGAAAATTAACGCCGCTGCAAATGCAAGCACGACAATTTTTTTGATTTCTTTTGAGTTTTTGAACATAATCCGCTCCTTTAAAAACTCCACGTTAGTGGCGTTGCATGGAAGCAACGTATCAGCAAGTTTTCACCAACGGGGAAAACTTGTCCGTGATAAAAATTACACGGATGTAATTTTTATCATGACTCCTTTTGGTTCTTTTGATGAGCATAAACCAAAAGTGCGGATTTATCTTGCAATTAAAATTACAGTTTTTGACTAAAATGTGGATTTAGATACGGTGCATTGAAGAAAAGACCTTCTCTGCCATAACGTTGATTTCAACTCCCATTTCCTCGCTAGCTTTGCCGAGAATTGTGCGGAGCTCGTCGATTGAAACTGCGGCTCCTTCGAGAGAAACCATCATCATCATAACGAAATTTCCAGAGAGAATTGTCTGAGTGATGTCAGCAATATTGACTTTATTTTTTGCAAGAAGAGCACTTACTTCTGCAATGATTCCAACTTTGTCGCTTCCAACGACGGTAATAATCGCGTTCATAAAGCTATTTTACAAATTTATGCTTTCTTTGGCTATTGTTTTTACAAAATCTCCTGCAATTTTCATTGCTCCGTCACGGATTCCAGAATCAAGCGATGCGAAAGCTTTGATTATTTTGCCTGTATTCTTCAGTTTGTCCCTGCTCAAATCGGTGTTTGTGATTGCATTCGTGGACTCCAGAAGACCAAAAAGCGTCTCCACGAACTGCTCACGCTGATTCGGCAAAAGTTCCTCAAACCACTTGTTGAACGAATTGAAGAAAATCTCGCTTCCAGAATCAAACTCCGCTTTTGTTTCAAATTCGGTTCCCTTTACGAACCAGCTGAACGGATTGTGCTGCATCACGAGTTTTTCACTGCTAAGTACGATTTTACACGAGTCATAATGATGGAACAACATTCCGATTATCGAAAACTGCGGATAAACAGAGTAAATGCGTGATTTAATAGAAAAGAATTCATCGCTGTCGAGAGAAGCCTGAGAAAAACCGGGGCCATCGAAATTGTAAACGCGGACAAGATTCTTTTTGGATTTTTCGTTGAGGTATGCGGAAGCAAAAATAGCCAGATTTCCGCCCTTAGAATGACCGCCAACAAAAAGCTCGGCCTTTTTAAATTCAGAAACGACATTTTCCAGATATGCATATGCGTCCTTTTGTGCCGGAACCTGCTCCAGAAAAGCAAGGTTGAAATCTTCCTTCCAGCCGACAAGAGTATCATCAGTGCCCCGGAAAGCTACAAAAACCTGCTGCTTGTCTAAAAATGAGCCTTCATTTAAAACAAAAGTCACCGCCGAAAACTGCTCTTCCTTTTGCGAATCATAACGGCTGACAAAGCCCATAACCTCGACATTCCCGAACCGCGCGCTCTCACCGGCCTTTTTCAAAAGCTCGTTGGATTTTGGGTCAATCAGCATTCCGAGATTACTGCGCTTTTCAAAATCACTTGAACCGAAAAAAATCTTTGCCAATTCTGACAGTTTAATAGAAGAATTAAAGCCGTCTGGTGCTAAGCCGGTGAAATTTATGTATGAAAGCTGGGCAAAAATCAGCGCGTCAACGTCATTCAGCGGAGAAAGCTCAAAATTCAAGTCACCACGCCAGTCAATATAATCGCAAATATCAGAATTCAATTTTTTCACAAACATAGATTTATATTTTAATTCATTTTTCTGATTCACTCAAATTAATTTTTATGCTATTCTTTGCGCACACGAACATTTCAGGAGAAACAAAATGAAAAAAATTCTTGCGACAATTGTAGCTTCTGCAATTTTGGGATTCGGGGCAAACGCACAGGTCCTCGATAAAGAACAGATGAAAAACACAGCCTGGGTTGGAGTTGGTGCTCCTCTCGGTGGCGATGCAATGGCTTACGGCTTCACAGACACATTCCAGACACGTTTTGACCGCGGCAAGTTCACTGTTGAAGCAATGCTCAACTGGAGTTTCCTTGCAAATTACGACAACGAATACAATGTAGACAAATTCCAGTTCGGCACATCAAACAGGAATCCGCTCAACCTTAAATACGGCAATTGGGGTGACAACACAGTAAAGGCTGAGGCAAGAGCTGCAAATCCAGGAATTTTTGGAGACTATAACAATCAAGCAAACGTCTCAAACACATTGCAGGATTCTTACTACGTAAACTTTCTTTATCACATCAACAAGAACGTTGACTTCGGCGTGGGAACCAAACTCAACTGGCAGGTAGGTCCGGCACCGGCATACGGCAGCTGGCTTTGGGAACACGATGCTCACGTTCGTCAGGGCGGCTTCTCAACTTCTTACGATGACCGTTCAGGTTCTTTCGAGCGGACATCAAAAGAAGATGCAGGAAAATACCGCTACGACGTTCATGCAGCAGGCAACAGACCAGGAACAGCAGATGTAGTCGGCTTCGTTCCATTCGCAAACAAATATGCAAAACGCGCGCTCGGAGTCCGCTTCCTTGCAGACAACGACCAGCTTGAAATCGGTGCGGCCCTTCCAAACGGCTTCAACACAGATGATCCTGTTTTGAACACAGGAATTAAATTCGTTCCGGCAAAATGGCTTCTTCTTGCAGCGGCTTTCGAAGGTCTTCTTGACGACGGCACAAACTTCTACACTGGAGCCACAATCGGATTTGAAAAGCTCACACTCGACCTCTACTTTGCAGCCGACTCACTTTTCACAAGTCCGGACAATGATCAGGCTTACGGAACAGGTGCCGCACTCACATTCAAGATTCCAAACTCAAGCATCACGCTTCGTCCAGAATTCGGAGCAAACTTCTTCGAGGACGATAATTACACAGCTGCCCTGTATTCAGGAATCATGTTCTCAATGGACGTAAACAAACAGCTCGGATTCAACATCTGGAGCTCAATCGCATTCGGCTCAAAAGACAAGCGCTGGGATAATTACGCAGCAACCGACGACTGGGATGGCGGACACGTATTCGACATTCGCCCGGAACTCACATTCGCATACACAAAGAACACAAGCTTTGCCGCTTACTTTGACTTTGAGCAGAGAACGGCTTTCGACGGTAAAAGCCGCAAGTGCTGGGCAACAGGCTTGTTCTGGACTTACATTTTCTAATTTAAAATAAGTTTTTAAGGGGTACAAAATGGGCGGTATTTTCGGAGTTGTATCAAAAGACGATTGTTCTTTGGATTTGTTTTTTGGTGTTGACTATCACTCGCACCTGGGCACTCGCAGGGGCGGTCTTGCCGTTTGGCGTAATGATGAGAAATTTCAGCGTGCGATTCACAACATTCAAAATTCTCCATTCCGAACAAAATTTGAAACTGACATCGAGGAAATGAAAGGTCGTCTTGGAATCGGATGTATCTCCGACTACGAACCCCAGCCACTTTTGGCACGCTCACACCTCGGCCGCTTTGCCGTTACAACCGTCGGCGTAGTCACAAACAAAGAAGAGATTGTAAAAGAACTTCTTGAAAATGGCGGTGCATTTCTGGAGATGAGCGGCGGTGAAATCAACCAGACCGAGCTTATCCTTGCAATGATTAACACTCAAAAAACGATTCTTGAAGGAATTCAGTACGTTCAGTCAAAAATTCAAGGTTCAATCACAATGCTCGTCGCCACGCCCGAAGGAATTTACGGTGCACGCGACAAAATGGGCCGAACTCCGCTTCAAATCGGTATCAAAAAAGACGCGCAGGGCTCGATTCTTGCTCACTGTCTTTCTTTCGAAAGTTTTGCTTACATCAATCTTGGCTACAAAGATTTGCACGAGCTTGGTCCTGCCGAAATCGTTTATGTCACAGCCGACCGCTACGAAGTTTTACAGCAGCCTCAAAAAGAAATGAAAATCTGCACCTTCCTTTGGATTTACTACGGCTACCCGACAGCCTGCTACGAAGGCGTAAACGTTGAGGCAATGCGCTACAACTGCGGAAAATTCCTTGCAAAACGCGACAAGGACGACAATATTCACCCGGACTGTGCTGCAGGAGTCCCGGATTCTGGAACAGCCCACGCCGTAGGATATGCGAACGAAGCAGGAATTCCTTTCACACGTCCGTTCATCAAGTACACTCCGACCTGGCCACGAAGCTTTATGCCGACAAACCAGGAGCAGCGAAACCTTATCGCCCACATGAAGCTTATCCCGGTTCAGCAGCTTATCAAAGACAAGAGCATTCTTTTGATTGACGACTCAATCGTGCGAGGAACACAGCTCCGTGAAACAACAGACTTTTTGTATCAGTCTGGTGCAAAGGAAGTTCACGTGCGCCCGGCCTGCCCGCCGATTATGTTCGGCTGCAAATACCTCAACTTCTCACGCTCAAAAAGCGAGATGGATTTGATTGCACGCCGCGTCGTAAAGCAATTCGAAGGTGAAAACGTAAGCATGGAAACATTGCAGAAATACTGCGACCCGGACACTCCCGAATACGCAAAAATGCAGGAAGAAATCCGAAAGCAGCTCCACTTCACCACATTGCGCTTCCACCGCCTTGACGACATGCTCGACAGCACAGGCCTCGACCACTGCAAGCTCTGCACCTACTGCTGGAACGGTAGGGAGTGACCCCGCTTGCGGGGGAAAAACTCACGAGGTGAGTTTTTAACGAGTCTCGGCGAAGGCTATGCCTGAGCCGCGGAAAAGAGTAAAAGGATGCCACACAGATTCGATTTTCCTACGGAAAATCAACCATTATTTTTAAAGAAATTGCGTAGCAATTTCGAATCCGTGTGGCAACAAAAAAAATTATGCGTTTAGTAAAACAATTCACAATATTAGTTATCACTTGTTTTATTGGTGAGATTCTCCATGAAGTGATTCCTCTGCCGGTACCCGCGAGCATTTACGGGCTTGTGCTCATGTTCGCGGCATTACAGACGAAAATCATGCCACTTTCTGCTGTTGATGAGGCTTCGGACGCACTTCTCAACATCATGCCGCTTCTTTTTATTCCTTCAACAGTAGGGCTGATTCTCGCATGGGATATTCTCAAAGTCCGCTGGCTTCAGTTCCTTATTATCGGAATCGTTGGAAGTATTGTCGTATTCTTTGTAGCCGGGCACGTCACACAGCTCGTGATTCGGATTACGAAAAAATTAAATGGAAAGAAAAACACAAGTCTCACAGATTAACATAGATTTTTCTGTGCTACTTGTGTAATCATTGTTTAAATCAGGTATTTATATGGAACCTCTTTCTGAGTTTTTAACAAATTCAACATCTTTCGGACTTTTTATCTCACTCGGTGCATTTTGGGTTGCCGACATAATCTACAAAAAGACAAAATTTGTCCTTCTCGCACCGCTTCTCACTTCATGCACTTTCATAATCATCTTCCTTGTTGTACTCAAAGTTCCTTACGAAAGCTACCTTAAAGGAGCAAGTTTTCTCTATTATCTCATGACTCCTTGCACGGTTGCGCTCGCAATTCCGCTTTACCGCCAGTTTTCAAAGCTCAAAGAAAACGCACTTGCAATAATTCTCGGTATTTTGGGCGGAATTTTGGCAAATGCGTTTTTCATCTTCGGAATGTGCTATTTATTCAAAATCGGACACACGGAATATGTTTCAGTTCTTCCGAAATCAATCACCACGCCAATCGGAATCGCACTTTCAAACCAGAACGGCGGAATCGAAGCACTCACAATTCTTTTGATTTCCATCGCTGGCAACATGGCTAACATCTTCGGAATCATCTTCTGCAAGATTTTCAGAATCACGGAGCCTGTCGCTTGCGGTATCGCTTGTGGAACGACAGGCCACGCAATGGGCACGGCAAAAGCTTTTGAAATGGGCGAAGTTCAGGGAGCAATGAGCGGACTTTCAATCGCCGTCTGCGGTCTTTTGACTGTCGTCGTAATGCCTTTCTTTGCCAAATTAATTTAAATTTTCTTAAATTTTGATTTACGGAATAAGATTTTTCGGTTTATAATAAAGCAATATGGATTTTCAAATCTTCGTAAATACATTTTCATCGGCCTGTGCCATTCTCGCAGTCAAAAAGGGTGTGGCAGGTCATGCCAGTGAAGTCCGTATACACAGGGCAAACGACTGTTACAAAGGAACCATGGGCGTCGCACGTTATCGCGATGACATGCTTTACTCAGACATGGTTCCAAAAGATTCAAAATTCGAAGACTTCTGTTACCGCTGTGCATTTCAAAAGCAAAAACTTCACACTTATGTCGAAACCCGCTACATGAACTGCTGGTCGGACATCACTTTTCTGCCGCTTGAAGGCGGTGATGACGAAATCAGCTATTGTGCATTTTTCTTCGAGTTCACCAAAAAACCTGACGCAAACAGGATGTCCACAATTTCAGCAGACATAGCATCTACCGTTATAAAAAATTGCGTGATTTTGCGAAGTGCAACGGATTTTTATTCAAGTCTCAGTCTTGTAATGGAAGATTTAATGATAAAATCCGATGCGGTCGCCACATGCATTCTTCAAGTCGATCGAAAAAACAGGGACTATGAAGTTCTCTGCGAAAAATTTCTCAGCAAAGAAGTATCCATGAAGGAACATAAGCATCTTCTTCCATACGAAGTTGTCGAAACATGGGATAAAACAATCGGTGGAAGTGACGGTGTTATCATCAAGGACAAGCACGACCTTCAGGCTCTCGAAAAGATTAATCCTTTATGGGCAGAAAACCTCAAGCAAACTTTAGTCACAAGTCTTATCCTTTTTCCGCTCATGCAGGGCAAAACTGCGATGGGCTATCTTTTCATCGCTAATTTTGACACCCAGAAGCTCGTACAAATCAAAGAACTTGCAGCACTTACGGCATTCTTCCTCACTTCTGAAATTTCTGAGCATATCCTTGTAGAAAAGCTGGAAAAATTAGGCCATGAAGATTTACTAACAGGCGTTAAAAACCGCAACTCCATGAACTACCGGGTTGATATGTTCGTAACTGGCGAGCAAAAAATTGCGGCTCCGTTTGGTGTTATCTTTGCCGACTTAAACGGGCTCAAACAAATGAATGACAAAAAAGGTCATGCTGCCGGCGACGAGCTTATCAAATCAGCCGCGGCCTGTATCAAATCTATTTTTACCGAAGACGAAATTTATCGTGCCGGCGGCGATGAATTCGTAATAATCTGCCCGGCTTGCTCAAAAGAAGAGTTCGAAGAAAAGGTCGCAAAACTCAAGTCCAAAAGTTGCTATGGCTCACAAGTCAGCCTTGCGGTTGGCTCCGACTGGAACGAAGATGGCGATGATCTCCGGCACTCGATGCACCTTGCAGACGAAGCAATGTACCGCGACAAAGAAAGCTTCTATGCCCTTCACAAAGATGTTGACCGCCGAAACAAAGCGCCCGCAATATGCTAAACACTCGGACGGCCAGTGCAACAGATTCAGTTTTTTGAAGTCTCAGGCTTTTTAATCAGGATTTTCAAGAACAGCGGCTGAAGCACAAGAATCAAAAAATATCCCGCAATCATCGTAACAATAAGGCTCGGCAAAAATATCTGCAAAAATGTAATCTGAGGAAGAGAATCCGCTGGCGCACCGTTGGCAATAGCAACGGCAAACTGTTTTTTCATTCCAAGATACGCAAGAGCTACCATTGAAAAACTCATAAGAGGCGTGTAAAAGCAATCCGAAACGAAAGAGCCAAAAAGATGAAAAGGCAGAGTGCGCTCTTTTAAGCCGATTTTAGTTGCGAGAGATGTTCCAATTTTGTGAATCGGCACGCAAAATCCAATCAGAATGCTCAATATGGTGCTCGCGACAAAGCTTACAAGCCATCCCTTAACTTCAAAATGACCCGAAGAAGCCATTCCAATCAGAGAAAGGAAGAAACTAAGGCTTATTCCCATCAAAAAATTCATGCAGAATCCGACTTTACGCATTTGCTTAGACATTTCAATCTGATTCATAATTTCCACTGCCTCCTAAAATAAATTATAACATGACTTTAGCAATCATGCAAAAAAACAATCTGTTGAATTCTTCTTATTTAAAAGATATTATATAGGGATATGGAAACAGCTAATACAGTATTCACACCAGCGGTCACACCTATCCGTATTGGTATAGATGTCGGTTCAACTACGGTAAAAGTCGTTTGTCTTGATGAAAATGATAAAATGCTCTACGGTGACTATCAGCGTCATCGAGCAGATATTCGTAATACAATCATAAATGTTGTTACACAGGCTCTTAACGAAGTCGAAAAAAGCGCAAAACTCGGCGACAAGCATACTGTTTCTGTAAAAGTCACAGGCTCAGGCGGCTTGTCTGTTTCTCAGTGGCTCAATATCCCATTCATTCAGGAAGTCGTTGCGGCTACCACAGCCGTCAAAAAGCTCATTCCTCAGACCGATGTTGTAATCGAGCTCGGCGGTGAGGATGCAAAAATCACTTATTTCACAGGCGGTGTCGAACAACGAATGAACGGCACTTGCGCAGGCGGTACAGGTGCATTCATCGACCAGATGGCAGCCCTTCTCGAAACAGACGCCCCAGGGCTCAACAAACTTGCAGCCGGCTGCCAGCAGATTTATCCTATCGCAGCACGATGCGGTGTTTTTGCCAAAACAGACGTTCAACCGCTCATTAACGAAGGTGCCCGCCGCGAGGACATTGCGGCTTCAATTTTTCAGGCCGTCGTAAACCAGACAATTTCAGGCCTCGCCTGTGGCAAACCGATTCGCGGTCATGTTGCATTCTTGGGAGGGCCTTTGCACTTTTTGGACCAGCTCCGCGTGCGATTTATCGAAACTCTCAAACTCAAAGACGACGAAATCATCGTCCCGGAAGACAGCCAGCTTTTCGTTGCGGCAGGCTCAGCTTACTCTGCCGAAAAGGTCTGCAATCCGCTTTCATCTTCAATGCCAAAGAAATTCCCAACTATTGCAGAATTTAGGGACAGCTTGAAGAATCTTGAGGGAGCCGAGCTTAGCGAAGTTCAACGACTTGATCCGCTTTTCGTTGATGAAGAAGATTTGGCACGATTCCGCGCTCGTCACGGTGAGGACAAAGCAAAACGCGGCGACTTGAATTCCGCTTCAGGCCCGCTTTTTTTGGGATTGGATGCAGGCTCTACAACAACAAAAGCCGTTCTTGTAAACAAAAAAGGCGAAATCTTGTGGGATTTCTACGATGTAAATGCAGGAAATCCGGTTGATCTGGCCGTCCGAGTTCTCAAAGACTTGTACAAGATTCTGCCAAAAGACTGTTACATTGCCCGCGCTGTATCAACAGGTTACGGCGAGGCACTTTTTCAGGCAGCACTTGGAGTAGATGCGGGTGAAGTCGAGACAATCACTCACTACCGTGCAGCCGAATTCTTTGTTCCTGGAGTCGAGTTCTTGCTGGACATCGGTGGTCAGGACATGAAGTGTCTTCGCATGAAAGACGGTGCAATCACTTCGATTCAGCTCAACGAGGCTTGTTCTGCTGGTTGTGGTTCATTCCTTGCAAACTTCGCAAATTCAATGAACCTGGACATAAAAGAATTCTCAAAACGCGCGCTTCTTGCAAAAAAACCGGTCGATTTGGGTTCACGCTGTACAGTCTTCATGAACAGCCGCGTAAAACAGGCTCAAAAAGAAGGCGCTACAATCGATGACATTTCAGCAGGTCTTTCTTATTCAGTAATCAAAAATGCGCTTTTCAAAGTAATCAAACTCCGCCGTGCTTCTGAAATCGGCACAAAAGTCGTTGTTCAGGGCGGCACTTTCTATAACGACGCGGTTCTCCGTGCATTCGAAAAAATTGCGGGCGTAAATGTATTCCGGCCGGATGTTGCAGGTCTTATGGGCGCATACGGATCTGCCCTCATCGCTTACGACCAGTGGTGCGACCTTACCGCTCCAAAACCAGGTCAGGAAAAGAACTGGGTTCCGCCGAAGATTGTTTCAAACATCGCAACTCTAGAGCAGCTTGAGCAGTTCAAAGTCGATCTTGAGCTTACACGATGCGGTGGCTGCCAGAACAACTGTCTTCTTACAATCAATACATTCACAACAGGCGGACAAAAGCGTCAGTTCATCACAGGAAACCGCTGTGAAAAGGGCCTTGAACGACATCAGCTTAAGGACGAAAACGCAAAAACAGTCGATGGCTCAAACAAAGAAAACACAGGCGTCGAGTCAACAGGCTACGAGCTTCCAAATCTCTTTGACTGGAAGTACAAACGTCTTTTCAACCATTATATTCCGCTCAGGCCAGAAGAAGCACCAATGGGAAGCGTTGGAATTCCACGTGTACTCAACATGTACGAGAACTATCCGCTCTGGTTCACAATCTTTACAAAACTCGGCTTCCAGGTCAAAACTTCACCTCGTTCAAGCCGAATGATTTACGAGCGTGGTATCGATTCAATTCCATCTGAGTCAGTCTGCTACCCTGCAAAAATTTCTCACGGACACATGGAATCGCTCCTCAAAATGGGATGCAAATTCATTTTCTATCCATGTATTCCTTATGAAAAAGTCGAGGACAAAGGCGCGGGCAACCATTACAACTGTCCGGTCGTAACTTCATATCCAGAAGTTCTTAAACACAACCTTGACTCAATCAACGAAGACAAAAATTTGCTTTTCATGAATCCTTTCCTGCCGATTTATGATTTGCCTCGTCTGCGCGAACGACTTTACGAGGAGCTTCACAAGCACTTCCCTACTTTAATGAAAGAACAGGTTTTCGCCGCTGTAGACGAAGGCTGGAAGGAGCAGGAGCAGTTTAAGATTGATACTCAGAAGGCAGCCGAAGAAGCACTTGAGCAGCTCGTTGTCACAGGTGGCAACGGTATTGTTCTTGCTGGCCGACCATATCATCTTGACCCGGAGATTAACCACGGTATTCCGGAGATGATTCACGGTTTGGGTCTTGCGGTATTTACCGAGGATTCTGTCGCACATCTCGGCTCAGTTGAACGACCATTGCGAATTATTGACCAGTGGACTTATCACAACCGCCTGTACAGGGCAGCTAATTTCGTCTCAGGAATGCCAAATCTTGAACTCGTTCAGCTCACTTCATTTGGATGTGGTCTCGATGCCGTAACAGCTGATCAAGTTGACGAAATCATGAAGTCAAAGAGCCGCATGTACACGCTCATCAAGATTGACGAAGGAAGCAACCTGGGTGCAGTTCGAATCCGAATTCGTTCTCTCATTGCAGCAGTAAAAGCTCGCCAGCGCAATCCAAAAAAACTTGAATCGAAGAGCGCGGCTTATCAGCGAGTAATCTTTACAGAAGAAATGAAGCACGAATATACGATTCTCTGTCCGCAGATGTCGCCGATTCACTTCCGGCTTCTGCAGAAGGCTTTCCAGTATTCAGGATTCAATTTCGTCGTTCTCGATTCAGTTGATCCAAAAGCCGTTGATGCAGGTCTCAAATTCGTAAACAACGATGCTTGTTATCCTTCAATTCTGGTAACAGGTCAGCTTATCGAAGCACTTGAATCAGGAAAATACGACATCAATAAAACAGCCGTTATCATCTCTCAGACAGGTGGAGGATGCCGTGCTACAAACTATATCGGATTTATCCGCCGGGCTTTGAACGATGCGGGCTGGAGCCATGTTCCTGTAATCTCACTCAATGCTTTGGGCATGGAAAAGAACCCTGGATTCCAATTTACACCAGGCATGGTTCACAAAGCCATGATGGCAGCCTTCCTTGGCGACCTGCTCATGCGAGTTTTATACAGAGTTCGTCCTTACGAGGCAGAACCTGGCAGTGCAAACCGACTCTATGAAAAATGGAACGCAAAAGCAGAAGAAATGCTCAAGTCAAACTCAATCTTTAAATACCGAAGATTGATTCGGGGTATCGTGCGTGACTTTGATCGTCTGCCAATTCTTCCGATTAAAAAGCCCCGTGTTGGTGTTGTTGGTGAAATTCTCGTTAAATTCCATCCGACTGCAAACAACGACATGGTAAATGTAATCGAAAAAGAAGGCGCAGAATGCGTCATGCCAGACTTAATGGACTTCCTTTTCTACACATTCTCGGACGGTGTTTTCCGATACCGCGAGCTTGCATTCCCAAAATCCGAAGAAAAGAGCGGAAAATTCGCTGTCTGGGCTTTGGAATTATACCGAAGATACATGAAGAAGTGTCTGCGTAAGAGCCGTCGTTTTGATGCACCTAATTCAATCTGGGATATGATGAAGAGCGTTGAAGGCTTGATTCAGACTGGTAATATTTCTGGTGAAGGATGGTTCCTCACAGCAGAGATGGTAGAATTGATTCACTCTGGTGCACCAAGCATCGCCTGCGTTCAGCCATTCGCATGTTTGCCAAACCATATCACAGGTAAAGGCATGATTAAAGAATTGAGACGCCGATTCCCTGAGTCAAATATCAGCGCAATCGATTACGATCCGGGCGCATCCGAAGTCAACCAGCTTAACCGTCTCAAACTTCTTCTTTCAAATGCCCCAATCGGCAAAAACCCGGATGAGCTTCCGAACGGCAAAATCTGGACAAAGAAAGGCGAAGTAGAGCCAATCATTCAATACGCAAGTGGCGGAGCACAGTTCGTGGATGACGATCCAATCGACGCAAAGAACGTTGTCCCTGCAACTACGGCATAAAATCAGTTAGCAGTTAGCGGTTAGTAATTTTTTATTAAACTGCACACTGCTAACTGCACACTGCTAACTTTTTAACCTTGGAGATTTATATGGAAACAACTTTGCCTCGTCTTTTTAGAAAAAGAGCTTCAGAATACCCGGAACTTGCTTTTCAGATGAGCCGCTTTAAGGACGGTCATTTTGAACCTACAACTTACAAAGAGGCTTACGAGGCTGCCGTAAATTTTGCCGGCGGTCTTTTGGTTCATGGAGTTGTGCGCGAGGAGCATATTGGTCTCATTTCTGATAACCGCAAGGAATGGGAACAGAGCGACATGGGCTTGATGATGCTCGGCGCAATTGATGTTCCGCGAGGCTGTGACGCTACAATCGGCGATTTGGAATATATTCTTTCTTTTGCAGAGTGTAAGCGCGTAATCGTCGAGAATTCCACTCAGATTGCAAAGATTCTCGGCATCAAAGAAAAACTTCCGCTTGTAAACGAACTAATTGTTTTTGAAGCACCATCCGAAAAAGACCTGGAACTAGCAAAAAATGCCGGAGTCTCACTTTATTCTTTTGATCAGATTATCGAAGAAGGCAAAAAATACAACGAAGCAAATCCTGGCAAAGTCAATGAAGAAATCGAAAAAGGCAAATGGGATGACCTGGCAACGATTATCTTCACTTCGGGCACAACCGGAAAGCCAAAGGGCGTAATGCTCTCTCACGGAAACTTTATCACTCAGCTTGATGAAGTTTGTGAGCGAATCTATTTGTATCCAGGCGACCGCGGTCTCATGGTTCTTCCTGTATGGCATGCTTATCAGAGAGCTGTTGAATATGTCGTTCTCAATCAGGGAGCAACAATCTGCTATTCAAAGCCGGTTGGTCCAATCCTGCTTTCTGACCTCAAAACACTCAATCCTCAGGTTTTGCCTGCTGTACCACGAGTTTTCGAGGCTGTTTACGACGGAATCTGGCGCAACATGAGAAAAACAGGCGGCATTGTTTTCCGTCTCTTCAAATTCTTTGTTGCAATCGCCCTTTTCCATTCAAAGCTTGACCGAGTTCTTTTTGACCGCACCACACGCTATGGCATGGACAAACGCTGGCTTCAGTGGCCTGCTTTCGTGCTTCCGTGGCTTATTTGTTACCCGATCAAATTGCTCGGTCACGCAATTATTTTCCGCAAAATCAAAAAAATGCTCGGAACAGGATTCCGTTCTGGCGTTCCTGGCGGCGGCGCACTTCCACCGCATGTCGATAAATTCTTCTGGGCTATCGGAATCAAGCTTTCTGAAGGTTATGGCCTCACCGAAACCTCACCGATTATCTCTGTCCGACCGATTGCTCGCCCTGTTCTGGGCAATGTCGGCTCTCCTGTACGTGGAGTTTCTGCCCGTGTTGTTGATCCGCTCACAAGGAAGCCTCTCAAACGGGGCAAAAAGGGTGTCCTCGAAATCAAGGGCGGGACTGTCATGAAAGGCTACTACAAGCAGCCAGAGCTTACGGCAAAAGCTATCGATGAGAACGGCTGGTTCGACACCGGCGACCTGGCACGGCTCACTGCAAACAATGAAATCGTACTCTGCGGCCGCATGAAGGACACCATCGTTCAGACTGGCGGTGAAAACGTGGAGCCTCTTCCAATCGAAATGAAAATGCAGGAATCACGCTTTATTCAGACAGCCGTTGTTCTTGGTCAGGACCAGCGTTATCTTGCGGCACTGGTTGTTCCTGAGCAGAGCGAAGTTGAGTCTTTCTGCAAGGAATCTGATTTGCCGTACAAAAAATATTCGGACATGGTAAAAAGCCAGGAAGTCCTGCACTTGATTGAAACCGAGGTAGCAACACGAGTCAACGCAAAGAACGGCTTCAAGTCTTACGAGCGAATCAATAAAATCGCACTTCTTGAAAAGCCGTTTGAGGTGGGCGTGGAACTTTCCGCAAAACAGGAAATCATGCGCTACCGAATCAACGAGATTTATTCAAGCGAGATTAAGAAACTGTTTAAATAAGCCCGCACTGAGCTACAGGGCAAGCACATTATAATCAATTTTATATTGAAAATGGCGTGAAGGAGCGAAACGGCTTTTTAACAGGGAATATTTTATAATGCGTTTGCCCCTCACAGAGTTAAACGTTCTTGTTCAAAAAAATCTCTGTGAACTCTGTGCTCCTACGAGCATAGCTCTTCGGGAGACTCGCTAAAATTGCACCTCGTGCAATTTTTTAACGCTCCCTATCTGTGAGGAATTTAAATTTTTACAATCAATGCCCCGGATTTTTTGTCGCGTTCGGACAAATCTTCCGGGGTTTTTATTTGCAGAAGCTCGCCGTTCTTGGGCTGAATTCCGTGCTCATCAATTGCGAGCAGCATACCAAATTCACTACATGCGTAATAGCCCGATTTGTGCAAATCTGGCAGGCGGATAAAATCAGATGCGATACGAATGAATGTTTTTTCGGCGGTTTTGCTCTTTGAAGCTGTTGACGTTTTGCTCTCTTCTGCGGATTTTTTGGAAATCACAAAACTCAGGCTGGCTCTTTCTTTTGGCAGGCCGGCTTTTTCTGAAAGCTTGAGCAGACGGCTTGGAGCTGATTCAGTATCAAAGGCAAAGTTACACCACTTGGCATTTTTGCCGTAAGCATTCGTTGTCTTGCCGCTGGTTCTTCCTGCCATCGGGCATGTTCCGGCGTGCGGGCATGGAGCAACAGGGCTGTATTTCTGGCGGATTAAAGCATCACGCATGAGCGAGATAAATCTTGCAGAGTGTGGATCGCCCGGCTCAACGAGAAGGACTGCTGAATCTTCATTTTTGAGATAAGAAAGCAATTCATTCGCGTATTTTTTTGCAAGAAAATCAGTGGGCATTTCATTGTTCTGAATAATTTCATTGAACACGTTCGCGCAGGTAATAAAATCTGCTTTTTCCTTGATTGATGTTCCGAAAGCACCTTTGACACGGACGATTTTCCATGGCTCTGTTGTAGCGCTGGGGGATGTTGCAGGGTTTTCTGTGTCTGAAGTGCCTTCCCCTCCCGTTTCTCGAATCGTCTTTGCTGCAATCGAAAGAAACAAATCCTCGCCTGCCGAAAGTGCTGTCTGGCTTAAATCCATGCAATACCATGTGATTTTTTTGCTGCGAAGTTCCGGTCGGGCCAGCCAGAGTGCGATAACAACTGTGAGAGTGCCGCTTCCGACATCGATTGCAACCGGCTGTTCGGAATTTACGAGAGAAGTAAAAGCCGACTTGGGCAGATTTGCAAAAAGGCTCACCTGACGCACGAGATTCCACCACATAAAATAGCTGATGTATGCGCTTATGTAGCCCGCCTCGTTCATGTAGCCAAGACGACGAGAATTCCTGTCATCGGTGAGCTGATGAGAAAGATTTTTGATTGCCCCGTAAAGTGAAACACGCTGCTTGCCGCTCAAATTGCGGACATCAGCGACAATATCATCAAAATTTTCGATAATTTTCTTGCTTTCGGCCGGGATTGCGGCCTGGCTGAACATTTCCCGGCGGATTGAAGCCGCCTTCGACTTTAAAGAATCACGTTTTTCAATTCTGTGCGCATGGGATCTTGCCCGGTTGACAGTCTTATTTTCGCTTCGGGGAAATTTTTTTGCTATTTTTCCGTTATTTTCGTTCATTTTTAGCCCTCTTGATATTAAAATAAAGTTGTGTCAACTCGCCCCTCAGCTCACGAATTGTGTTCATGGCCTCTGCATTGTTCTCGTAAGCCTGAGCTTCACGCAAAATTTCATTCCGCGCACCTTCAATCGTAAATTTGCGTTCATAAATAAGATATTTGAGGCGGAGAACGATTTCAAAATCACGCTCAGTATACACTCTCCTGCCCCCCAAATCTTTACGAGGGGCAAAACCAGGAATCACAGTTTCCCAGTAACGGAGAACATTTTGCTTAATGCCAGAGAGTTCTTCAACCTCTCCAATTGAATATGTCAATTCAAAATCCTTGCACTTAAATGGGGGCGTTACGGGGGCAAAGCCCCTGTAGAGGAGGTAGCACGCAACGAAGTGCGGGCTTAGGGGGAGACTTCCCCCTCCTGATTCCTAACTTTTAAATCCCAGTTCCTCGCTTCTGACTTCCCATCGCTTTCGGCTGGCCTTCATATTCAGCTCGACAGGAATCTGATCAAAGCCAAGGTCTTTTCGGATTGAGTTTTTGAGATAGGTGACGTAGCTTTCCGGGACATTGTCCGGGCTGGTGCAGAAAATACGGAAAGAAACCGGATTTGTGCCAGTCTGAGTCATGTAACGAATTTTGAAGTGAATTGCCTTGCTTGCTGGTGGCGGATAATGGAAAAGCCAGTCCGCAAGTGCTTTATTGAGGGCGGAAGTGTCCACTTTGCGTGTAAGTTGACCGTAAAGCTCGATTGCTTTGTTCAGCAAATCCTTGATTCCCTCGCCGTTGAGTGCAGAAAGCGGCAGAATTGGTGCCCAGTTCATGTGACCGAACATTGTTTTGATGTAATCAACTGTATCGCGGAGAGTTTTTCGGCTTTGGTCCTGTGTGTCCCATTTATTGAGAACAAGAATGATTCCCCTGCCCCGCTCGTAAGCCAATGAACAGATTTTTTTGTCCTGGTCAGCCAGACCTTCCTGCGCGTCAATCATAAGGAATACGACATCGCATTTATCCAGAGTTTTGATTGCACGGTTAACAGAATAATATTCGACATTTTCGTGGACTTTCTTTTTGCGGCGGATTCCGGCAGTGTCCATAATCTCAAAATTGCGCCCGGCATACTGGAATTTGCCTTCAACTACATCGCGAGTAGTTCCCGCATAATCCGAGACGATTGACTTTTCTGAATGAGTGAGACGGTTTGAAAGCGTAGACTTACCGGTGTTCGGCTTGCCGAGAATTGCAATTCGGATTGGCTCCTGAGGTTTTTCACCTTCCTCAACTTTTGAAAAATCAAGGTTCTCAGTGATTTTTTTGGCCAAATCCGTGATATGATCGCCATGGTCAGCGGAGATAAAAAGCAAGTCCTTAAATCCATACTGGAGATAATTCCATGCGACGGACTCCCCTTTGCCACCCTCACACTTGTTTACAGCGACAATGAGCTTATCCCAATACGGACGCAAAAGATGAATAAATTCTTCGTCCTCGCCGGTGATTGTGCCTGCTTCAAGAAGGAACAGGATTTTGTCGGCTTCTTTGATTGTTGCAAGAGTTTTTTGAACTACAAGCTCATCCATTTCGGACTCACGGCTTGTCGGGTCACGGTCAAGCTTGTAACCGCCAGTATCAACGAGACGAACAGGTTTGCCCATGATAAATGCGGTAGCTTCAACAGGATCACGAGTTACGCCAGGGGTCGGATCTACGATTGCAAGGCGGCGGTGCATGAATCTGTTAAAGAGAGTAGATTTTCCAACGTTTGGCCGGCCTGCAATAACCACCAAAGGAAGGTTCACATAATATTTTGAAGTATCATATCCTTCGTTTTGAGCGGCCTTTTTGTACTCAGCATAGTCTTCAGAATCTTCTATAATATTGCTTGTGTCTTCTATATTCCAATCATCTGAATCGTCATCAAATTCTGCTTCGACACTCTGAGGAATAACTTCTTCCTGCTCAACGACCTCTGCGCTTTTCTGAGGCTTTGGTTTTGAGAAATCTGGTTTTCTTTTTGCTTTTGCCATGGAACTATTATAAACTATTTAGTCTCTTTGAGGAAATGGCTTTTAGCTCTTCCATGCTGATTTTTGATAGAAGTTCTTTGATTTTTGTGATTAATTTGGGGCTCATACTCAAAGTGCGCACGCCCATACCAGCCAGAACCATAGCACTTTCCGGGCGGCTCGCCATTTCACCACAAACAGAGACATCAATTGCAGCAGTATGTGCATTAGAAATTGTTTTGTCGAGAAGACGAAGAACAGCAAGATGGAATTCATCGTAAAGAGGCGCAACAAGAGAATTTTCACGATCAACGCCGATAGTGTACTGAGTGAGGTCGTTCGTACCGATTGAGAAAAAGTCACTGACTTTTGCAAGACAATCTGAAATCATGGCAGCGGCGGCAGTCTCAATCATTACACCGATTGGAACGGAAGGATTGAACGGAATATTCTCTGACTTTAATTCTTCACGGACTTTTGCAGCGATTGCAAGAGATTCTTCGACCTGATCAACACTCGTGATAAGCGGAAGCATGATTTTGAGATTGCCGTAAACACTTGCACGATACAATGCCCGGAACTGTGTGCGCAAAAGCTGAGGATTTGCCAAAGTGAGACGGATAGCGCGCAATCCCATGAGAGGATTCTTTTCTTCGCTGGTGGAATGTGAAATATCAAGAGCAGAAATAATTTTATCGCCGCCAGCATCAAGGGTGCGGATTGTAACAGGCTTGCCGTTCATGGTTTCGAGGACTGTTTTGTACGCATTGAACTGACTTTCTTCGCTGAATGCCGCAATTTTTGAATGAGCCGAACCCATGTTTTTGTTTGATTCGCTCATAAAAAGGAATTCTGTTCGGAAAAGACCGATTCCATCAGCACCTTCTTTTTGAGCAATTTTGGCTTCATCGACTGTACCAATGTTAGCCATGAGATGGAAAAGCTCACCGTCCTTTGTTTTTGCAGGAATGTCACGGAATTTTTTGAGCCGTTCCGCATGTTCTTTTGCAATTTCGATTTTCTTTTGATAATCGGAAAGTGTATAATCATCCGGATCATCGATAACTTCACCAGTGTCACCATCAACGATTATCAGGGAATCATTTGAAATTTCATCAAGGATATTATCGATATCAAAAACAGCTGGGATTCCGTAGTTGCGGGCAAGAATACCGACATGAGAAGAAACACCGCCGTCAGTGAGCGCGATTCCCGCAATACGACGCTTTGAAAGAATAACAGTGTCGCTCGGAGCCATTGATTTGGCAATGATTACGACATCGTCCGGAATATTCTCGATATTGAAAGGATGGAAATCAAGCAAATCATTTAAGACACGCCCGAAAATGTCACAAATATCTTCGGCTCGCTCTGCAAGGTATGCGTTACCGCTGGAACGAAGCTTGTTTGCATATTCTTCAGTTTTTTGATTGAGAACGTATTCAATAGAAAAATTTGATGTTTCAAAGGTTTTTCGTACTTCACCCAAAAATTCCGGGTCATTGAGCATGAGGAAATATGTTTCAAAAATTTCTGACTGGGTTTTGTCGTTTTTGACAATCTCTAACTGTTCGGAAATTTGCGCGACAATTTTAGAAAGGGATCTCTCGAATCGGACAAGCTGCTTTGGCTTTTCTTCGTCTTTGATCTTTTTTGAGGAAATAATACGTTTTTCTGTTTCAGGGATGATAAAAGCCCTGCCAATTCCAATACCACCGGACGCTGAAAGACCAAAAAGAACGTTCATGTAAGGATTTTAATCTGATAAATGAAAAATGTCAAACACTGAATTTTTTCTTTAAGTTTTGTATTTATCGGAATAAATGTGATAGAATAGAATAAAAAGGGAGGCATGATAAAAATTACATCCGTTTAATTTTTATCACGGCCAAGTTTCTGCCGTTGACACAAACTTGCAAATCCGTTGCTTCCGTGCAACGCCGCTAACGCGGAGTTTTTAAGGGAGGAATTTATGTCAAAAAAGAAAGAATCAAAAAAAACAAAAGAAGAGAATAAAAAAACACTTTCTTCTCAGAATACATCTGCCACCAATACAATCCGGAATAAAACTGAATGGTTTGAAAAAGAAGATTTCTGGAACAATTACGGGCCAATAATGTTTGATGCAGCTCGTTGGGCAGAAGCACCCACGGTCGCCGACAGTGTTTGCAAAATTGCAGGTTTGAGCAAGGGCGCAAAGATTTTGGATGCCGGATGCGGACCAGGAAGAATTGCCGTAGAACTTGCAAGCAAAGGTCTTGAAGTGACCGGCGTTGATTTGATTCAGAGTGAGCTTGATGCGGCTGCCGAAACTGCGAGTGCAGAGGGCGTGGATCTGGAGCTAATCAAGGCTGACTTACGCACATTCAAAACAGAAAAAAAATATGACTGCGCAATCAATTTATACACTTCGTTCGGATACTGTGACACAATCGAAGAGGATGTTCAGATTCTCAAATCGATTTTTGATGCTGTTCGTGAAGGCGGATTCTTCATTCTCGAAAATATCAGCCGTGAAATTGCAATCAAGGATTTTACAGAAGGTGAATGGTTCGAACGTGCAGGAAAAACAGTTCTCACGGATTTCAGCGTTGTTGGTGCCTGGGAAGGCTTGCGCTCACGATGGATTTTAATCGACAACAAGACTGGTGAGCGAATCGAGCACGAATTTATCCAGCGTCTCTATTCAGCAATTGAATTAAAGCGTGTAATGATTGGAATCGGATTCAAGTCAGTAGAAATTTACGGCGACTTCGACTTTTCTCCATACAATCAGAACGCAAGGACAATGGTAATCGTAGCAAGAAAATAAGAAAGCAGGGCAAACGCATTATAACCGATTTTATATTGAAAATGGCGCAAAGGAGAGCCGCTCTCGCGGCAGCACAAAACGAGTGTTTTCGCAAGCCGTTTCGCTCCTTTGCGCCATTTTCAATATAAAATCGGTTATAATGCGTTTGCCCTGAATAAGAAAGAAAAATAACTTGCCAAATCATAATTTCGCCTTTACACTTAATAAAATAATCTGAAAGGAATTTTGCATGACGGCGAGAAGTTTCAATTATTATGGTTACACCAAAGAATCATACATGGAATGTTCCGAGATGATTCGCACGACTAACCGCAAACATACTACAATTTTAAACACGTGGTTCATTCTCATCAATTTGCTTTACCTTGTTTTTTCATACCTCAATTTATTCGGCGTAAATCAGGAACGAATTCCTTTTTATGCCGCATATCTTCTGGTTGGAATCATTTTCGAATTGTGGCTCACAGTCTTTCCAAAAACAGCCGAAAAACACAATTATATCACCGTATTTTCTTCTATTATTGGGCTTCTTTCGTACGGAATTTTAACTTCTATTTTTGCGCCGTATATGCCGGCCACTATGTTTCTGGTTCTTCTTTCGCTCACTGCACTTTCTTACATCGGGAACATGGCTATCATGATTTCACTTTCAATTCTCGGGGTTGGAATTTTCTTAACGACATCATATCTCTACAAAACATTTTCAATCGCATACAACGACACTTACAATGCAGTTGTCGTCATGACTCTGGTTTTCGGTCTTCACTACACGTTCCAGCGCACCCGTGTCTCACAGTTCATTCTTTATCAGCGGGATTTGCAGATTCAACGCGAACTAGAAATAAAATCAAGCTTTGACGCTCTCACCACACTTCTCAACCGGGGGCGTTTTTTCGCAATCACAGAGGAAATTCTTCGTTCCAAGCCAAACGAATATATCACGCTTTGTATTTTGGATTTGGACGAGTTCAAGGGCATCAACGACAACCTGGGCCATCAGATGGGTGACAAAGTAATTCAGACCGTAGGCAAAACATTAATCAAGCAGCTGGGAATTGAATCTTATATCAGCGAAATGATTTCTTCATGGGATTTAAAGCCCAAAATCAGTATTGCAGGTCGATTGGGCGGAGATGAATTCATCCTCTTTATCCGCGGCAAAAAAACTCAGGATGAAGTCCGGGAACTTCTTCAGAACATACTCGATTCCCTCAACAAAGTTCAATTCGACAGGCTCAATGGAATTCACGCATCCTTAGGTGTCACAGAAATCACAAGCACCGACAGGGATATCGACAACGCATACAAGCGTGCTGACACAGCCCTTTACGAATCAAAACGTGCGGGCAAAAATCAAATTCACTTCAGCACTGTAACAACGACAGGAGACGCATAATTATGGAAAGCATTTTTCTGATTAGTTCCAGCGTAATTGCAGAATATCTCATAATTACCGCCATTATTCTCATGATTATCAATTTTGGAGTCACACTTTTCACACTGATTCTTCGCAACGATGTCCTTTACAACGACACAGGCTCCCATTTTACCGCAAATGTAGTCCTGCTTGCCTTTGAAATTTTATTCATTATTTTTTCGATTATTGTTTTTTCATCAGAAGAACTTTTCATCGCCCTTTCCCTGCCAATTATTTTCGGAGCAATCATATTCACGCTCATGCTGGTATGGAATTTCATTCAGATGCGCGGAATAAGCATACGCTCAATGGAAATTCTCGAAACGCTTGTGGGCGTAATCGAAGCCGGTGACGAAAATCTTGACGGGCACTCGCTCCATGTCCAAAATCTCACGATGCTGATTTATGATTACCTTCCGCTTCTCGACAGGCAGAAAATCAACCCGATGAACCTTCAATACGCATCTCTTTTCCTAGACATCGGCAAACTTGGTATTCCACGCAGCATCATCGACAAAAAAGGCAAACTTACGCCAAGCGAAAAAGAACTTGTCCAGCGTCACCCGGAAATTTGTGTCGAACTTTTTGAAAGGCTTCCTTCTTTTACAACCGTCACTTACTGGGTCAAATATCATCACGAACGCGTTGACGGCAACGGATATTATCATCTCAAAGGCGAAGAAATTCCGCTTGCATCCCGAATTCTCGCGCTGGCAGATACATATTCCGCAATCACAATGGACAGATCTTACAGGCCGTCTCTACCATATGAAAATGCGATTTCAGAATTGCGACTTGTCTCAGGTTCACAGCTAGACTCAAAACTCGTAGAAATCTTTTGCTCAATTCCACGCAAAAAGGTTTCGGCATGCATGAACGATGTCCGAAACAGAATGAAAAAATACCAGACTGGAGATTTCCGCTGGTAATTGGCATGTTTAGCAAACACAGGATTTTTGAATGAATAAAATAATCTGCCATAAGCAAATCTTTAAGAATTCTTTTTTTGCACTCATTTTATCCGCTGGAGTTTTGACTTTTACTTCGTGCTTTTCAAAAACCTCCGGCAAACATTTTTGCACACAAAATCCTGTCGCAACGCTCAACCTTGCCCTGCGAGCCGGCACTTATTCTGAGGTCATCAAAGAATGCCTTCCAGAATTTGAAAGAAAGAACAATATTCAGTGCAATGTGAGCGAACTTAGCGAAGGCGGTCTCAAATCAGGAATCGCCACAGACTCAGAAGGCGTTTACGATTTATGCATGGTCGATGGTTCATGGATGGCAGAATATACTTCCAAAGGAATACTTGCAAACCTTTCCCAGCTCGGCTACAACCTTGACGATGACATAATTCCAGCCACAAAAACGATTTGCTATCACAAAGACAGCCTTTATCTCGCACCCTACTACGGGAATGTAACTGTTCTTCTGTATAACAAGCTCATGATAAAAGAAGCTGGCTATACACCAGAAGAAATCAATTCAATCGAAGACATTCTCAAAATCTGTCGTTTCCAAAAAAAGCGTCACAATCTTGGATTTATGTACCGTGGAGACACAGCGAACAATATTGTAGTTGATTTTTTGCCGATTTTGCTTTCACGAGGCACTTATGTCGTTGACGAAAACAACAAGCCCACAATAAATACGCCGGAATTTGCAGAAGCAATTTACATGTACAAATCTCTGATTAAAACAGGGCGAGCAGCCAAAAAAGACGACCTGATTGCAGCCATCGCAAATAAATCTGCCGCAATCGGAATCGGCTGGCCGGGCTGGTACACGCCCACACGCAATTCCTCAATGGATTACATTGCTTTGAACGGCCGTTACCGTGATGACCGCATGGCATTCAACTCAAACATTTACGGAATCTGGACAATCGGCATCCCCCAGACAAGCAAAAACAAGCAATATGCGATTGAACTTTTAAAATATCTCATGGATAAAGAAGTACAAAAATCGACCGTAAACTACGGCGGAGTTCCGTGCCGATATTCAAGCCTCAAAGATCCTAAAATTCTAAATAAATTCCCGCAATATGAAGCTGTCCGAAAGGCTCTTGAAGGCGGAGTTTATCGCCCTGTAATGGAAGAATGGAGCCAGTTCTACACAATTTTGGGCCGCGAAATGAAACTCATGCTCGAAGACAAAAAAACAGTCCCGCAAGGACTAGAAGATGCCCAGCGGGACTTAGAAGAAATGCTAAAAAAGACTAATTAGCCCTTATCTTGCTCGGATTATACCAATCCTTGTGCCATGAGAGTCGCAAGCGACTCTCGCGCCGCATAGTAAGATTTACTCTGCGCTCACGCGCAGGCGGCGTCATTGCTCGGGCAATTTTTCGGCTCTATTATACCAATCCCTGTGCCATCATCGCTCTAGCAACTTTGAGGAAGCCGTAGATGTTTGCGCCTGAAACGTAGTCGATTGTTGCGCTTGGAGCGTATTTTTTAGCTGTTGCATAAGCGTTGTCGTGGATGTTTGTCATAATCTGCTTGAGTTTTGCATCAACCTCTTCGCGAGTCCATGAGAGACGCTCTGAGTTCTGAGACATCTCGAGACCAGAAACTGCTACACCACCAGCGTTTGAAGCTTTTCCTGGAGCAAAGAGAACGCCCTTTGACTGGAGGAATGCGATTGCGTCTGCACGAGTTGGCATGTTTGCGCCCTCTGCAACAAGTTTTACGCCGTTCTTAACGAGCTTTTCTGCATCTTCCATGTAGATTTCGTCCTGAGTTGCACATGGGAAAGCACAGTCAGCTTTAACTCCCCATGGTTTTTCGCCCTTGAAGAATTTTGCTTTTGGATATTTTTTAACGTAAGCGTCAATCTTTTCGCGGCGAGCGCGGAATTCCATAACGTAAGCGAGCTTCTCAGCATCGATTCCGTCTTCGTCGAGGATGTAACCTGTTGAGTCAGACAATGTGATAACTTTTCCGCCCAACTGAGTAACTTTCTGACAAGCGTACTGAGCAACGTTTCCGTCACCAGAGATGATTGCTGTCTTGCCCTTGAAGTCTGTTCCGGCAGCTTTGAGCATGCACTCTGCGAAATAGATAAGACCGTAACCTGTAGCCTCCGGGCGAATCAAAGAACCGCCGAAGTCCAAGCCTTTACCAGTCAAAACGCCAGTGAACTGGTTTGTGATTCTCTTGTACTGACCGAACATGTAAGCAACTTCTTTTCCGCCAACGCCTTTGTCGCCAGCTGGAACGTCTGTGTCAGCACCGATGTGTCGGTAAAGCTCAGTGATGAAGCTCTGGCAGAAGCGCATGATTTCGCCGTCTGATTTTCCGTGACCGTCGAAGTCGGAACCACCTTTGCCGCCGCCCATTGGGAGAGTTGTCAAAGAGTTTTTGAGAACCTGTTCGAATCCCAAGAATTTAAGAACGTCAAGACCAACCTCTGGAGAGAAGCGGAGACCTCCTTTGTAAGGTCCGATTGCAGAGTTGAACTGAACGCGGAAACCACGATTTACGTGTGGTTTGCCCTGGTCGTCTGTCCAAGGTACACGGAACATAATGATGCGCTCTGGCTCAACGAAGCGCTCAAGAACAGCTGTGTTCTCAAGCTCAGGCATTGTGTCAACAACTGGTGAAAGAGTCTCCAAAACGAGACCTGCTGCCTGCAAGAAGTGCTCCTGGTCAGCATAACGAGTTTTGAGCTCGTCCCAAACGCGCTTACAATAAGCGTTCTTAACGTTAAATTCTTTGATTGCCATTTTTTTCTCCTATTCTTTGGCATTATTTTTGCTTAAAAAGCAAAAGGCGTCATAAACAAGCTGCCACAGCTAATCCATTTGGACGTACCTATAGCGGTTTGTTTATGACGCCTTTGTCATACGGTTACTATATATAAAAACAAAAAAATTGTCTATAGCTTTTGAGAAATTTACGACCTATTCCTTTGCCCTTTCAAGCATTTCAAAAGAATCTTTTTCTTCTAACTGCTTATCCAAATCTTCAAAAAGTTTTTTGCAGGAAGTTTTAATCGTGTCGTAAAATCCGCTCGTAACTTTGATTTCATTGGGACTGATTTCACGCACATAAAACACAATATTGAGGCTCTTGATCTGAGTCACATGCTTGTTGTCAGCCGTGTAAGCCTCATCGACCTCAACATTGTCGTCCTCTTTATAAAAACGCCGCCAGGTAGCAAGCTGAAGCTTAAAAAAATCAATCGCCGTTTCGTAAGACATGCCTTCCGTACTGAGCTTATTGATTCGTTCCAGGATTTCGTTAGAATCCTCACTCGGCTTTGCTTTTTTTATGTCATTCCGAGCCCAAGACTCTTCGGTTTTATTAGTTGAAATTCTAAACATAAAATTCTCCATTATATTTTGGCGCGACTCTACTTGCTACGGGCTTTTCGCGGTTCCGCTTTCGCTCCATTCCTGCACTCACTTCGTTCGTTTCGGAACGGCCAACGCCGCCGCTACAATCCCGCGCGTGAATTTCTCTTTAAAATTATAGCACAGATTGCAGTAAAAACAACTCCAACACCAGCAATTATTGGAATCATAAGAGAATTAAGTTCCAGAGAAGTCAGAACAACGTAAAGGTTCACAAATCCGAACACCGCGAACACGACGAATGCAAGGATATTGAAAAACTTGTCAGGAGTCTTTCCATGCAGGAAATATCCCACACAAAGACCGATTATATCTGCAAGCAAAAGCGCGACTGACGAAGCAAGCCAAATTCCGATTGCGTTTAAATTGAGACCGTTCGTTGCTCCAAAAGTGATTGCCGTGAGCTGAGTTTTATCACCAAACTCCGCAATAAAGAAAATGCAGAAAACAGCCAGCGGCGCAAACTTTATCCTACACCCGGACGCCTCTTCTTCTTCATTATCCTTCAAAAGCGATGTAAGCGAAAAATAAAAGAAAGCAAGGCATGCAATCAGCTTTACAATCCAAATATGCGTGCTCAAAAATTCGTTTAAAAGGCCGCCCGCAAGAACCGCCAACGCATTAAGCACCAGAATTGAAGCCGTAGTTCCAATCAAAATATCACGAACTTTGTATTTTGAAGTAAGCGCAATCAAAAGCAATTGCGTCTTGTCGCCCATTTCCGCCACAAACACAGCAAGAAAGACCGTAAATAGAAAAGAAATTGAAATCAATTTTAGTACCTTATTATGATTATGCCAAAGACTGTCTGTAACGCTCGTACAAGAGAACGCCTGTCGCAACAGACACGTTCAGACTATCAATTTTGCCGCATGTCGGGATTGAAACGATTGAATCACACTGCTCTTCAAGCAGCCGGCTGATTCCAGTCCCTTCGCTCCCCATGATGATGCAAGTTTTTGCCGGGAAGTTGAGATTCTGAACGCTCTCGCCGCCAGCATCCGCGCCATAAACCCAAAATCCAGCCTCTTTGATTTTCTGAACGGCTCGGTTCAAGTTTTTTGCCACGCAGAAAGGCACGTAACTGCTCGCACCAGCAGAGCTTCGGGCAATAATTTCGTTCTCGCTCACGTTATTCACGCTGTTCCTGTTGGGCATTATCGCCAGACTCACACCGAACTGATCACATGAACGCAAAATAGCACCAACATTGTGCGGATCAGTGATAGAATCAAGCACAAGGATTGTAGAATTTTCTTCTGTAAGGGCAGCCTGTGCAATCCAAGTGTCAAAATTCACTTCGTTTGCACGAGACTCAGAAGCACCTTCGGCACAAAGCACGATTCCGCGATGATCACGGGCAACTTCCGGCAAACTCTGCACAAGAGAGTCAAGCATTTTATTGTCGCACTGAGAACAAGGAAGCCCCGCAGTTTTTGCGACATCAAGAATCTTCTTTACACGAGGCCCTATTTTAGAATAATAAAGAGAAAGCCCGTCAATTTTGCCGCTTTCGCAGGCAGAGCGAACCTTCTCTTCAATGGCATGAAAGCCTGTAATTGACTGTGACATTATCTACCGCAGCACTTCTTGTATTTTTTACCGCTTCCGCATGGGCATGGATCGTTACGACCGATTTTTGCGCCCTCACGAACAACCGTCATCGGTTTTACAGAACCGACAGAATAAAGCCAGTCACCGTTGACCTTCTTGAAGTAGCCGACCTCGTGATGAATGTCCCGCAAGCCGCCTTTGTCTGTGTAAGTTGCCTCGAATTCAACGATACCTTCCTCATCACTCTCAGTTCCTTTTTCTGTGCGGAGGATTTTAAGACCGTGCCAGGTAGAATTCTTTGCCCAGTCCTCTGTTGCCTTGCGGTCAATCTCTGCGATTTTCTCGCCTTCTTCGCAAGAATTGATGATGAATTCAATTTCCTGTTTTACATAAGAAGTGTAGCGCGCACGCATAAGTGCTTCTGCTGTAGGAGCCTTTGAAGTTCCTTTGATGATTGGCTCACAGCACTCTCCATAAGTTTTTCCAGAGCCACAAGGACATAAATCTTTTTCTGCCATTTTCTTTTCCTATAAAATTAAAGTCTATCTATTATAATGAAATTTGCAGGGTGATTCAATCAGAGCATTCCTTCTGCGTAAGGGATTGTAAGCCCGAAGTTGCTGCGTTGGTTGAGCGGAGTCGAAACCAATGCAGCAATGAGCGTTAGCGAAGGCTGAAAAGCCCGGCCGCCTGCCAAATGCAGGCGGTTACGCCCATTACAAAAATTTATTTTTTCATCAAATCTGCAACAGTCACAGAGTCAAGATAACCTTCAATCAACTCATCAAGTTTTGTCCACATTCCAATTGTACGACACTCAGCTTTTCTCGGGCACAGATCCGCACCAGTTTCAAGACATGCCACAGGAGCAAGAGTGCCCTCAGTAAGCCGCAAAATATCACCAACCCTGTAATCTTCTGGAGCACGATTAAGTTTGTAGCCACCGCCTTTTCCATGAACTCCGTCAACAAAACCATTTTTTGAAAGCAATGTCATAATCGACTCAATGTATTTTTGTGAAATTGACTGACGCTCAGCAACATCTTTAAGCGGAATACGATCTTCATCGCCATGTTCCGCCAAATCAATCAAAACTCTGAGCGCATATCGCCCGCGTGTAGAAACAATCATAAAAAAACCTCGTGCTAACTAGATGAATCTTTCAACCTAGTATAACACAAGGTATTAAAAATTACAAATAGCTCGTTTGTTCAGAGGAACAGTATTATAAAATGTTACAAATTGAAATTTGCTCCCAGTCGTGAAAACGGCTTATCGAAAGCGCATGCTAGCATGCTACACGCGTTTTGTGCTTGTAACTATATACGTTTGCCGCTCACGCGGCAACACAAAACGAGTGTTTTCGTAAGCCGTTTCACTTCTTCGCGCCATTTTCAATATAACATCAATTATAATACGTTCAGAGGAACTTACTGATGCTTAATCAGCGAACAACGGAGTTGAGAGGTAGCGGTCGCCTGTGTCCGGCAAGAGAACTACGATATTCTTGCCCTTGTTCTCAGGACGCTTCGCAACTTCGATTGCTGCCCACAAAGCAGCTCCAGAAGAGATTCCTACGAGAACACCCTCTTTTACACCGACCAGGCGGCCAGTCTTGAAAGCATCATCGTTCTCAACGGCAATGATTTCGTCATAAACTTTTGTGTCCAGTACGTCAGGAACAAAGCCTGCGCCAATTCCCTGGATTTTGTGTGCACCCGCAACACCAGTTGAAAGAACAGCAGAAGATTTTGGCTCAACAGCCACGATTTTTACATCTTTGTTCTTTGACTTCAAGAACTGACCTACACCGGTTACTGTTCCGCCAGTACCAACACCAGCAACGAAAACATCAACTTTTCCGTCTGTGTCGTCCCAAATCTCAGGACCAGTGCCCTCAAAATGAGCCTTTGGATTAGCTGGGTTCACGAACTGGCCTGCAATAAAGCTGTTCGGAGTTGTAGCTTTGATTTCCTCGGCCTTTGCAATTGCGCCTTTCATGCCCTTTGCACCTTCCGAAAGAACAAGCTCAGCACCATAAGCCTTCATGAGCTGACGACGCTCCACGCTCATCGTGTCAGGCATAACGATGATAACCCGATAGCCACGTGCAGCCGCAACCGAAGCCAAACCAATACCAGTGTTTCCTGATGTTGGCTCAATGATTGTGCTACCTTCTTTCAAAATGCCTTTTGCCTCAGCATCATCAAGCATAGCCTTAGCAACGCGATCTTTAACGCTTCCAGCCGGATTGAAATATTCAAGTTTTGCGATAACCTTCGCCTCAAGATTGAATTCCTTCTCAATATGCGAAAGCTCCAAAAGCGGTGTGTGACCAATAAGCTCATCAGATGATTTGTAAATTTTTGCCATATTTTCTCCTCTTTTAATATATTATTTAACAATGATATTCTACTCCGTATTACCTACTATGTCAATAGGTAATATTATTTATTTTTAATATCTTTTGGCAGACCTCTTCAAATCTCCTTCCAGCAAATATAAGCACCACTTTCAGATGTTGAGGGAAGGCTTTTACCTGAATAAATAACAGCTGTATTTTCAGTCTTTAGATCGGCAAGTTCTTTAATCTTTTTAATATTTGAGAAAAAGGCTGTATTCATCGTTTCCGAAGCCTTTATTTCGTACGCTTTAAGTTCAAGATTATCCTCTTCAATAACATCAATTTCGATACCGTTTGAATCACGCCAGAAATAAAGTTCATCAGATTTGCCTGCAAAAAGTCTTCTTTTTAGAAGTTCAGAAACTACAAAGTTTTCAAACAATGCACCACGCATATAGAAAGTTTCAATCTGTTCTGCACTTGTAATTCCTAATAGTGACGAAACAAGACCCGTATCGTAAAAATACATTTTTGGATTTTTTATAATACGCTTGCCAAAATTTTTGTAATAAGGCTTTAGCATATAGATAATATAGCTTGCTTCCAGAACAGAAAGCCATGCTTCTGCTGTTTTTCGAGTAATGCCAGCATCTTCCGCCAATGCAGTTACATTCAGAATTTGTGAGCATCGGCCAGCACAAAGTTTCAGAAATCTTGTAAATGCTGAATAATCAGTTATGTTACGCAAAATTCTTACATCACGGTCAATGTAGGTTTTGATATATGAGGGGTAAAAATCCATTGCTTCAATCTGCTTGTCATAAATACGAGGAAAACTTCCTTTGAAAAGCATTTCATTCGTTGTCTGAGGAATAAGATTTTCTGAACGTAATTCTGCGACAGAAAAAGGAGCAAGAGATAACAAGGCCGTACGACCAGCAAGACTCTGGCTTATAGACTGCATAAGAAGAAGATTGTGACTTCCTGTAAGCACATACATACCGCTTTCATTGATAGAATCAATGTGAGTTTGCAAATAAGAAAGTAACTCAGGAACCTGCTGAATCTCATCGATTATTACTTTTTGTGAATAAACTGAAATAAAGTGACGGGGATCTTCTTTTGCAATTTGGCGTAAGTCAAGGTCTTCAAGCGAAATATATCTGTAATCTGGAAGCAAGTGTTTTAACAGCGTTGATTTTCCGCATTGTCGGCAACCTGTCAAAGTTACAACAGGAAAAGACTTCAGCAACTGCAAAAGATTCGATTTAATGGCTCGTTCAATAATCATAAATTGATAATAGCATTATTTATGCAATTTGTATACTCGACTACCCTTTTTACATAAGTTTTTTTCCCCAGAAAAATTGACGGATACGCAGCTCTCATGCAAAGTTGATTTTATTGAATAATTCCGACTGGTTTTATAAATATACCGACAATTAAGCATTTACATTGCCGAAAATGCAAAAATTTTGGAAGTAATAAGGTATGGAGGTAAAAAGAAACCATGCCATGGACGATGACTTTATGACCGTGGTGTTCGACGGCGACAACGAAATCACAGAATTTCTTCTGAGAATCCTTCTTAACCGTGACGACTTACGCGTTAAGAAAGTCACGACACAGGAAGAAAAGCGGAATCTATTCGGCCGCTCTGTCAGGCTGGATATTCTCGCTGAGGACACAAATGGCAAAGTGTACAACGTAGAGGTTCAAAGAGCAGATGAAGGTGCGCCACCCAAACGGGTTCGTTACAACCAAGCGATGCTCGACAGTCACAGTCTCAAAAAGAAAGCGGACTTCACTGAGCTTCCCGAAACGTATATCATTTTCATAACCGAGAATGATTATTACGGACTGGGACAGCCTTTCTACAAAATCAAAAAGACAGTCGAACTGCCTTCAACCGCCAGCACATATTTGCCATTTGACGATGGGTGTAATATAATTTATGTGAACGGCTCATACAGAGGAAACGATGCGCTCGGCAAACTGATGCACGATTTTTGCACGCCAAATGCCGATGAAATGAATTACAGCGAACTAGCAGAAAAAGTCCGCTACCA
>CACZYY010000007.1 GCA_902785455.1 uncultured Spirochaetaceae bacterium | reverse complement strand
CGAAACATCGGAACCACAATAAGCTATAAATTGGAGGATTGAATTATGGACACAGAAATCAAAGAGTATCTGGAAAAACTCATTGAAAAGCAACGAAAAGATATAAAAAAATATATTGATGAGAAAATTGAAAAAGAATTACTCAAAGGTGATACAGTTGAAGAACCCGGAATCTCGAAGAATGTCTTGGAACTTTTTGAGAGACTCAAGGACTGGGAACTTAATGATTTGCTTGCAATCTATATCAATCTTCTTGACCTTATAGAACTCAAAACGACTGCGAGTGGTGCAACATCTCTTGAATCAGAAGACCCGGCGGCTCTTTTTATCGCCGGAAACAGTTTTTATTCCAAAGGATATTATTCCGAGGCACTTCCATATATACAGAAATCAGCCGAAATGGGAGATGCGGATGCTCAGTATTTGCTTGGGCTTATGTATCTTCGAGGTTTGGAGGTAAAAAAGGATGTTGAGACTGCTATCGAGTGGCTGAAAAAGTCAGCGGAACAGAAGCACAAAGCTGCAACGAAAAAACTGAATGAACTGACCAAAAATACAGCAACCTGTCCTGCCTGCAATACCCTTGTTCCCGGGTACAAAAGCTGCTGTCCTAAATGCGGAATGATGTGCGGCGCAAATACACGCAAGTATCCTGAGAAGTACAAGGGAACACATTTTTATTGAGGTGTAAAATGAAAGAAATCTTTGCCAGCCACTCAGAGGCTCGCACCTTTTTGCATAACAATGAATCTCGTAAAGATGATGTGCTGGTGCTTGAACCGCTGCTTCCATTTGGGCCGATAAAAAACGGTCCTCTTTGTGATGAACGCAGAAAATTCCTTGCTGAAATTGATTCTGACGCAGGCTGTGATAAAGAAACTATAGTTCATTTTTGGGATGAACTCGTAAAAAATTATCATAACATCTGGAGCCTCACATCAGAAAAAGAAATCCGTATCTGGTATTCGGATTATCCCGGAGATCAGGAATTCTTTTATTACCTGTGTTCTGTGCTCGACGAAAAAAATGTCATAGTCAATGTAATTTACGAGAGCGATTTCAATAATAAAAAGTCGAATGATGATGAAATTCTAGGCTGGGGTTCCTATGCGCATGACGAAATGATGAAAGCGCAGTCTGTTTCCAAAGTTCTGAGTAAAGACGAAGTGCACAAAGCTGCTGAAAAATGGAGAAAAGTTCAAAATGAAAACGCTTTTTTTCGCACGGTAAGGAATCGGGAGCTGGTGAGTGATTTTCCTGATTACAGGGATGGGCTTACATCATTGCAAAGAAGCATTTTGTATGCGATGTATCGTATCTCGCCTGAATCAAAGAAAATGTTAAAAATGACAGCTATACTTGCAGAAACAATGGGCCGGTATGAGATGTTCAGCGACTGGAATATCTATTCGGTTCTAAAAAATATGTCACAGAAATCCCCACTCCCATATCCGTTTGTTTTTATTCAGGGGCAGCCTGAGCCTGAAAATGACGAAACCTTGTTTTATCAGAATATCAAAGCCGAACTTACGGATATAGCCAGTGTTCTTTTGAAAAATGTTGATTCAGAAGCTGTGCCGTATCTGGCGACCGGACGGGGCAAAGGTGTCACAAAAACCGAATTCCTCCCCGGCGACTTCCCGAATGTCTTCTGCAACGGAAACTACGGTCTTATTCCGCACAAACTTGAGAATGTTAGAAAAATGCTCGATGCATACGCCAGAGATCCCGACATTACCATAGACGAACTTATCGACCTGATTGGTGAGCCTTTCTTTACCGATGGAAGAATCATCCTTAACCCGGAAACGTTGCCTGAAATCTACAGAACTGGAAAAGGAGCCCTCAGATACAAGTACGCCGATTCCGAGAAAATCTACGAGGACGAAATCAACTACACTCTATTGAAAGACGGCGAAGGCGTTCTGATGAACCTGAAAGATCTGGTTGCGAATTACACTGAGTACAGGAAAAGTATGCGGGAGAAATGATCTTCCCCTACAAACACAAAGTCATATAAGGCGGAATGCACAAGACATCATCTTTTTGATTATGCGCATAGTATAAGCCTGTTTTTGATTATGCGCAAGGTAAAGATATATGAAATCTTTGATTATGCGCACAGTTGACACCTAAATTGCCACCACCCGCTTTTCATGCTATAATATCCCCATGTCGGATTTAGTTTACACCCTCATAAACAAGGAAACTCCTCTCTGTGACTTCATAATCGAAGGTGAAGGCGAACTTGAGCTTTGCAAAATCGTGAAGGAATACAAGCCACTGCCTTTTTGGTGTGAACCTCTTTCTACTTGGGTTGGCGCAAGAAGTTCCGCAAAGCACAGAACTCATGTAAACAAAATCCTTGAGATGTGCGGGGGAAAGACAAAGAGCGGTTTCATTGCACTCACGCATTGTCTTTCGCTCACGGACACGCTCTGGGTAAAATCAAACCGTGAAAATGTAACTTGGTCGCAAGTCAACCTCTACGAAAACAATTTTGATGAGGTGATTTCAAAACTTTCGTTTGATGGTAACGGATTGTTCGGAATCCAAATGTCAACGACTTCCCCAGAACTTACTACAGACGGTGCTTATGACAAGTGCTGGCTCAACGAAAAAGACGGAATCCATCTTATAAAAACAGGAAGCGAAGGCGCAAGGAACGCAGGTCTTGAACCCTACGGTGAAGTGCTTGCAAGTCAGGTTTTTGAGAAAATCTGCCAGTCTGTTAAATACACTCTCCGAAGATTTGACGGTAAGGTCGTCTCGGACTGCAAGCTTTTCACAAATCAAGAATTCGGATACAAGCCTGTCAGCCTTTTTTTGAGAAATGGCGTAAAATACGGATTGCCTGAAACTCTTGAAATCTACCGGGACTTTAACTGTGAGGACGCATTCCGGCGGATGGTTGTCGCTGACTGCATCACATTGAACAGTGACCGACACTTCGGAAATTTCGGCTTCTTCGTGAATAACGAGAACTTTGAGCGCACGGTACTGAATCCCTGCTTTGATTTCAACATGGCGTTTGTTCCTTTTGCAGAGGAAGGTTTTGACTTCGGAAAAGATTCAAACGACACTGAACTTGATTTTGACAAATATCTTTCTGAACGCCCGCCTGTAATCGGAAGCGATTATCTTGCTCCTGCTCGTGCAATCCTCACTCCCGAAATCAAAAAATGCGTCGAAGAAATTCGTGAAACGCCACTTGTTGTGCAGTGCGACGAAAAATTCACCGAGAAACGACTCTCAATTATGAACATGATAAAAAATGTTCAGTGCGAGCGTATTCTTGGCTTCAACGCATCCTGGAAATTCTAAAATTTATTTTCTGAGTTTTGGAAGAAAAAAGGATTGAAAGGGAAAAGGAAACCTTTGCGAAAAAGGTGTCCTTTTCCCTTTTTTATTAAAAAAAATCAGTTATAAATAAACTAAAGTCACATTTTCAGATTCCGATATTTATAGAGTAGCGTGATTACCAACATCATCGCTATATGTGGGGTAAAAAATGGAAATGACTGCAACTAACATCAACACAACGATGAGTGCTCAGGACAAGTTCACGGTCGATAATGTTGTTAACGGATACAACAAAAAACTCGACGCCGAGCTCAGACAGGGCCGAATCGCAAGCAAGGAACTTGGAAAGGATGACTTCCTTAAGCTTCTTATGGCTCAGATGACAAATCAGGATCCGACAAGCCCGATGGAGAACACAGAATTCATCGCGCAGATGGCACAGTTCTCATCTCTCGAACAGATGACAAACATGAGCCAGAATTTCGATAGAATGGCTTCTATGATTAATTCCAGCGAAGCACAGAGTCTTCTTGGTCGAACAGTTCAGATTGATTTGGGAGCAGACCAGGCTACGACAGGTGTTGTTGAGGCAGCCACACGAGGAAACACCCCGCAGGTTCAGGTGAACGGTATGTTCTACGATATGAATAAAATCAAGACCGTCTACGGTTTCTAAATATAGTAAAAAAAGAGGGTAGCGATATGATGAGATCACTTTATTCTGGTGTTTCAGGTTTGCAGAATCATCAGACACGAATGGATGTAATCGGCAACAACATTGCCAACGTAAACACAACAGGTTTCAAACGCGGTCGTGTTAATTTTCAGGACATGATCAGCCAGCAGCTCCAGGGAGCCGCAAAACCAACCGAAGAAAAGGGCGGTGTAAACCCTAAAGAAGTCGGCTTGGGTATGACAGTTGCTGCAATCGACACAGTTTTCACACAGGGAAACTTGCAGTCAACAGGAATCTCAACTGATATTGCAATTCAGGGTAACGGTTTCTTCATCGAAAAAAGCGGTGAGAAAACATATTACACTCGTGCCGGTGCATTCTCTCTTGACCAGAACGGCACTCTCGTAAATCCGGCAAACGGTATGCGTGTTCAGGGCTGGATGGCTCGTGAGCTCAACGGCGAGATGATCGTTCAGTCTGCCGCAACACCAACTGACCTCACAATCCCGGTTGGCTCAAAAGACCCTGCAAAAGCTACTCAGAACATCAATTTCGCTTGTAACTTGAACAAAAACACTCCTGAGATTCCGGAAAACCCGACAGAAGCAGATGTTGCAAAAGGTACATGGAACACAGAATTCAAAGTATACGATTCATTCGGTAACGAGCATCTTCTTAACGTGAACTTCTCTCGCGTTCGAGGAAATCCAAACCAGTGGACAGCTTCGGTTCTTGTTGACCCAGACAATGCTGACTTCACACAGACTCGTGTCGGATTGGGAACAACAGACGGCGTTGAGAACACTTTTACAGTCACTTTCGACAACAACGGAACTCTGGCTGCTGTAACTGACTCAGCAGGAAATGCTTCTAACCCGGACGGCGAGATTATTCTTCAGGCTTCTTACACAGTACCTGATTCAAATGTTGATGCAGACGGAAACCCATACCGCCAGACAATGAACATCAACCTTGGCACAATCGGCTCAATGATTAACACTGTAACACAGAGCGCATCCGCAAGCTCAACAAAAGCTTTCTATCAGGACGGCTATACAATGGGCTACCTTGAGAACTTCAAGATTGACTCTACAGGTAAAATCACTGGAGTTTACTCAAACGGAACAAACCGCACGCTCGGACAGATTGCTTTGGCAACTTTCGCAAACCAGAACGGTCTTGAGAAAGCCGGCGACAACACTTACGTTAAGAGCAACAACTCTGGCGAGGCAAAAATCAACGAGTCTGGCATTGCAGGAACAGGAAGCTTGCTCGCAGGCGCATTGGAGATGTCAAACGTTGACCTTACAGAGCAGTTCACTGACATGATTGTAACTCAGCGTGGCTTCCAGTCAAACGCAAAGACAATCCAGACAGCAGATACATTGCTTGAGACAGTCTTGAGCTTGAAACGATAGGCTAATTAGAAATTAACAGTTTTTGTTCCTCACAGAGCTGGGGAGAACACAGAGAGATTTTTAATGAAAATTATTTCATCCTCTGTGAACTCTGTGCCCTCTGTGAGGAATTTTTTTTATATGGCGGTCCGGCTTCGCCGTCGCTATGTCCGTGGTTCCGTGCTACCGCACTTCATTGCTCCACTGCGTTCCGCAACGGCTTCGCCGCCACTCCCAGCGCTACCGCAATTTTTTTACAAAAAACATTTATTTGCTATTGACTAAAAATTTATTTTGGTATAATATCTCATTCATTCAGCAATGAACACATGGGCTATTAGCTCAGTAGGTAGAGCACCGCCCTTTTAAGGCGGCTGTCGATGGTTCGAATCCATCATAGCTCATTAAAGTTTCATTTGTTGGAGTTGGGCTATTAGCTCAGTAGGTAGAGCACCGCCCTTTTAAGGCGGCTGTCGATGGTTCGAATCCATCATAGCTCACATTTAAGGAACATCTGCTCGATGTTCCTTTTTTTTTGAATAAAATTCCTCACAGAGCTTAAGAGTCCACAGAGGAGTTTACTTATTAAATTAGTTCTCTGTGAACTCTGTGTTCTCTGTGAGAAATTTAAAAGGAAAAAAATTATGGCACTTAACTTACAGAAAATGCGCAATATCGGAATCATGGCGCATATTGATGCAGGAAAAACAACCACAACTGAGCGAATTCTTTACTATACAGGAAAAATCCACCGGATTGGCGAAATCGATGACGGTGCTGCCACAATGGACTTCATGAAGCAGGAGCAGGAACGCGGGATCACAATCGCATCTGCCGCAATCACAACAGACTGGAAGGGCTACACAATCAATATCATCGACACTCCGGGCCATGTTGATTTTACTGCCGAAGTTGAGCGTTCACTTCGCGTTTTGGACGGTGCCGTTGCCGTAATCTGTGCCGTTGACGGTGTTCAGCCGCAGACCGAGACAGTCTGGAAGCAGGCCGATGAATTCTCTGTTCCACGCCTTTGCTTTGTCAACAAAATGGACCGAATCGGAGCAGATTTCTTCTATTCAATCAACGACGTTCACGAAAAATTCGGCGTTACCACAGTCGCTTTGCAGGTTCCGATGGGACAGGGCGAAGATTTTGACGGCGTAATCGACCTTCTCACAATGAAAGAAATTCGCTGGAACGAAGAGGACGAGGGCGAAACTTTCACCGAGTCAGAGCTTTCCGACCAGTACAAAGAGCTTGCCGAAGAATGGCGGGCAAAACTCATCGACACCGTTGCTTCAAACGACGACGAGCTTGGAATGATTTATCTTGAGGGCGGCGAAATCACAAACGAGCAGCTCAAAAAAGCTTTGCGTACTCTTACAATCAACCGCACCCTGGTTCCCTGCTTGTGTGGTACTGCCCGCCGAAACAAGGGGGTTCAGCCTTTGATTGATGCCGTAATCGATTATCTTCCTTGTCCTACAGACGTGCCGCCTGCAAAAGGTCTTCATGTCAAAAAAGATAAAGAAGAGAGCGTTGAAATTCCTTGCGACGAAAAGAAAATGCCTCTCGGCCTTGTTTTCAAAATCCAGCAGGACCGCGAGATGGGCGCTCTCGCATTCGTTCGTGTTTATTCCGGCAAATTCACAGCCGGAAGTCAGGCGCTCAATGTCGGAAAGAAAAAGCGTGAGCGAATCAACCGAATCCTGCGCGTAAACGCAAATCACATGGAGCAGATGGACAGCGTTCAGGCCGGTGACATCGCGGTTTTCGTAGGCCTTAAAATTTCTCAGACGGGCGACACTTTGGGAAGCGAAGGAATGCCGATTCTTCTTGAAAGCCTCAAATTCCCGGAGCCTGTAATCTCAATCGCAATCGAGCCTGAGACTCTGAGCGACAAGGACAAGCTTGTTGAAACTCTTGCAATCATGAGCCGCGAGGATCCTACATTCACAAGCCACGAGGATGCGGAAACAGGTCAGCTCATCATCAGCGGAATGGGCGAGCTTCACCTTGACGTTCTTGTTACCCGAATGAAGGAGGATTTTGGCGTAAAGGCTAACGTGGGTGCTCCTCAGGTAACTTACCGCGAATCTGTCACAAACGAAGCAGAAGTCTCTTCAACCTGGGAAAAGAACCTTGCAGGAAAGGACAACACCGCAGGTCTTACAATCAAAATCAAACAGAACGAGCAGGGCGTGGGCAACACTTATTCATGCTCAGTTCACGACAACAATATCCCGGAAGAAATTTACGATGCAATCAAAGCCGGAATCGAAAACTCATTCTCTTCTGGAATCAAATACGGCTATCCGTGTGCCGATGTTGGCGTTGAAGTCACAAAAATCGACTACAACGAGCTTACAGGCACACCTTTTGCATTCACGGCTTGCGCTGCTCAGGTTTTTGACGAGGCCGCAAACAAAGCTGTGCCGCAGATTCTGGAGCCTGTAATGAACGTAGATATTTCTTGTCCTCTTGAGTTTGTAGGTGACGCAATCAGCCAGATTACTCAGCGAGGCGGAATGATTCAGGGGCAGGATTCAAAGGCCTCTGGTGAAATCGTTCACTGTATCGCACCAATGGCAAAGATGTTCGGATTCTCAACAAACCTTCGTTCTGTAACACAGGGGCGTGCAAGCTTCAGCATGGAGTTTGCTCACTTCCAGCAGAAGGTCGGCGGGTTAGATTCTGCTTTTTAATTCCTTTTTTCGTTCGTACATGTTTTTATCTGCACGTTCGAAAATGTTCTGGTATTTCTTGTCGGTTTGCGGATTAAATTCTGCATAACCGCAGGAAACAACCACTTTGCCTTCTTTTAAATTCTTTTCTACCTGATTGTTGAATTGTTCGATTAGCTTGTCTTTATATTTGTAATCTTCACATCTGAGGAGCGCGACAAATTCATCTCCGCCAATTCGGTAAATAGAGCTGTGCATGAATATCTGTGAAATCAATTTTGCACCATCTTTGATGTACTTGTCTCCTTCTGTATGACCTTTCGTATCATTTATTATTTTCAGCCCGTTTAGGTCGAAGACAACCAGCGCAAATTTTTCCAGAATATTGTCCTGGAGCCGTCGTTCGATTCCTTCGATGTCTTCCTGGTAAGCATTTTTGTTTTTGACCTCTGTGAGTGGATCCTGATATGCCATTTGCCTTGCAGTTCCCAGTTCGACTTCCTGTATTCGTTCGACTTGTCGCAGCTTATCAAGTTCTTTTCTCCGGGCTTCTTTTTCATCTTCAAGAACAAAAGTGTGAATCAGACAGGTTCCAAGCATGTATCCGATTGCATAGAATGGCATGAGCGGGAAAATTGACTGAAGAACTACAAAAACAGCCATCGCAATTCCAAAGAATCCGATTGCAAGATGACGCTGTTTTGCATTGCCCTGAGTTTTTGCCGAAACAAAAAGCATTCGAATCGTAGTGATTAAAAACAAAATGAACTGGAAGCAGAGATTAAGGCTTCTGGCTGCACCTGTTTGATAAGTGCCGTCTTTATCGAACCAGAAAGCAATCGGGCAGAAGAAATTTACAATCAGAATGACTATTTGCGAAATAAAGAAAAAGCGGCCGACATATTTGAAAATTGTCATGAAGCGGCTTTTTTCGTTGATGTAGGAAGTCACATACTGAGTCCAAAAAAGGACCGATAATCCCATTACTATAAAATAAATTGTTGTCTCAATGAAAATGGTATTAATGAAATGCAAAGAGTAAAGAGGCTCCCATAAAATGTCAGTAATATAATAAGCCGAGACACTGTACAAAAAGGTTTTGTATGCTCTTTGCGATGAAGTGAGAAACTTTGATTTTGTTTTGACCAGCACATCATAATTAATGATGACATGTATCAGCAGTGCAAGAATTCCGATGCTTGCATAGTACATAGCTTGCTCCCTTGGGCGCGTAATGCTGTTTTAAACACTGAGTAAATTATAGCATATCTTTATTTATTCTGAAAAGATAAATCGTAAAAAAATCTTAAAAAAAATTCCAAATTTTAATTTGTCATGTTATAATTTTAATGCAACGTCGATGACTTGCAGATTCGTTGCTTGCGTGCAACGCCGCTAATGCGGACTTTTTAAGGGAGTGCATATTGTCCAAAAAACTGATAATAACAATCTTAGTTTTTGCTTCGGCTATACTTCTTGCCATATTGACACCTTCGATTTTGCGCAGTACAAGGCGTGATGCTCAGAAAGCAGATCTCATTGCAAATCATCTTTATGATTCTCTTTATGCTGCTATCGGAAAGCCTTTTGTTATTTCTCAGTATATGTCATCTGATACTTTCCTTGTGAATGCATTAAAATCCGAGGGCGACAAATCTGAATCTCAAATGGAAGACCTGCTTGCGGATTATCTTTCTTCAATTAAGAAAAAGTTTGGTTATCTTGTTGCATACGTCATTTCAGAGAAAACTCGCAGATATTACACATCAAGCGGAATAGCCAAAATTATTAATCCTCAGAGAGATCCTTATGACAGCTGGTTTCAGCTTTTCCTTGACGCCAATAAGAATATCAGGCTGGATACTGACCGCGATGAAGTTTATGACTACCGCTGGACAGTTTTTGTTAATGCCCGCATCGAGGACTCAAACGGCAATCTTGTCGGAGTGTGTGGCATTGGTGTTTTTATGGATGAATTGCAGGATTTGCTTTCTCGCGCGGAGGCGGAATACGGCTTAAAAATTAATCTCATAGATAACGATGGTCTGGTTCAGATTGATACGGATTCAGCAAATATCAAAAATGCCTATATTTCAGAGGCAATAAGCGATAAATCAACCGAAAAACAATTCACTTTTACTCCGCAAAGTTTCGGCGGCTTCCGCATGACCAGATACATGGCTGATTTGAACTGGTATCTTGTTGTTCAGGATATTGGAACTGGTGAAAAGAAGGTTGGCACTACAATACTTGTCATTTGCATTTATCTGATGCTTCTTCTGATATTGATTGCGGATTTGTCCGGCCAGAAAGATATTCCTTCCCACCGCTTTCAAAAGCCTCAGAGCGTCGAGGATTCTTTGACTGGGCTTCCCAATCGAAATTATCTCAAAGAATCATTTGGCGAGCTGGGAATTTTCAACACTACCCGCTACAAATCTCTCGTTATGTTTGATATTGACAGGTTCAAAGTCGAGAATGAGACAAAAGACGGTGATGAGGTCATTCTTGGAGTCGTAAAATATGCAAAAGAGATTATTGGTGACAAAGGAATTATGTTCCGGTGGAGCGGCGATGAATTTGTCATTTTCTACGAAATACATGCTGATGAGGCAGAGGTTAAATTCAGTGAATTTTGTGCGCTCGTAAACAAAAAACTTGATGTGTCAGTTTCAGTCGGAGTTGTTGAGATAGATCTTTCTCAGAGTATCAAGACGAATTATCACAGGGCTGTTCAGCTTTGCTATGCCGTTAAAACAGCCGGCGGCAATGGAGTTAAGCGAGAAGTATGATAAGCAAACGAAATTATTCGCTTAAAGCTAAGACTTTTATTGGTGTTTTTACACTTGAAATTCTGACTTTTTTGCTTGTAGCGGGTTTTGGTTTTTTTTACAACGACTCAAATTTTAAGCAGAATATAGCTCAGTCGGTCATCCTTATGGCAGAAAAAAAACAGAATGAACTTGATAATAATTTTTCTGCGATTGAAGCCGCCGTAAATATGGCTGAAGATTATATCCTGAACTCAATTGACGAAGAGCGAATCCTGAAAGATCCGGAATATGAAGAAGAATACATGCGCTCGCTTGGGGAAAAAATGACCAATTATCCTGGGGATCCCAAGGGCGTAGTTTCTCTGTTTTTTAGAATGGAAGCTGAACGTTTTGGCTATGACCGGGGCTTGTTCTATCTTGGAAACAAAAAAACAGGTTTTGTAAAAGTCAGGAACACCGATTTAAGCAAATATTTGCCGAGCGACAAGGAGCATGTCGGCTGGTATTACAGCCCGATTTGGGCAAAAAAGCCTCTCTGGACAAATCCTTACGAGAACAAAAATATTGATGTCCACATGATTTCTTATGTCGCGCCAGTTTATAAAAATGGTGTTTTGCTTGGCGTTGTCGGAATGGATCTGAAGCTTGCAGTGCTCAAAGATATGGTTGAGACTCTGCCTGTTGAAAATACGCTTGCACTCCTTATCGGAAGTGAACGGAATCTAATTTATTCAAACCGCTCTCATTTACTCAAAAGTTCAGTTGAACAGTCTGCGAATTTAAATTTTATTTTTGATTTGTTGAAGAATGAAAAAGCAAATTCAATGAACGAATTTATCTGGAACCGAAGCCGGCATATCGGGCTTCTTAAGAATTTGGAAAACGGTATGTCGCTTGTAATTGCAGTTCCTTATTATTTTGTAACAAACAATCGGATCAATCAGCTCATATTTTATATGGTGATTCTTTTGATTGTACTTGCGCTGACCTGGTTTGTCGTGGCCGTAGCCTCCGAAAAAATTATTCACCCTATCCGAATCCTTACCGAGGCAACTTTTAAGCTGAGTCGTGGAGAACTTTACAGCAACATTCCGTATGAGTCTAAAAATGAAATCGGAATCCTTGCGGACAATATTCGAAAAATGACCACACAAATGAAGGAATACATTGGCTATATCCGAGAGCAGACAATAAGGGAGCGTGAAGAAAAGGAAGCCGCAATTTCTGAAAGTCAGAGCAAAAGCGAATTTTTGGCGAGCATGTATCTTTCCATGCACGAAATTGATCTCAAGAACGACACATTCACTGAAATTCACAGCCGCAAGGACATTGGAGACGTAATCAGACGGTCGATTGGTAATGCGAGACAAATTTTGCCGGAGGTAATGAAGCAGACTTCGGATGAAACTTCATGGGATACGCTTATTCCATTCGTAAATCTTGATACGATTAATGAGCGCTTAAAAGAAAGAATTACGGTTGCACAGGAATTTCTGGGTGCCGGCGGCAAATGGTGTCGCGGGCGTTTTATTGCCATGGACAGGCAGGATGACGGCACTTTGAATCACGTCCTTTGGGCTGTCGAGTATATCGATGCCGAGAAGAAAGAGCGTGATCAGCTTCAGACTGAGCGAGACCGGATGAAATTCGCAGCAGAAAAAAATGCGGCGGCCAGCCAGGCAAAAAGCGCTTTCCTTGCGAACATGAGCCATGAAATCCGCACGCCGATTAATGCAGTTCTCGGCATGGACGAAATGATTCTCCGCGAGTCAGAAGATGAATCAATTCTTGGTTATGCCTCAAATATAAAACTTGCGGGAACTAATCTTCTTGAAATTGTAAATGAAATCCTTGACTTCTCAAAAATCGAAGCCGGAAAGATGGAGATTCTGCCCGAAAACTACGATGTGTCTTCAGTTGTGGTTGATTTGGTCAACATGATTTCCGAGCGCGCAAAAAGAAAGAGTCTGGAATTGATTATAAACGTTAATCCGAGTCTTCCGAAACTTCTTCTTGGTGACAGCGTAAGGCTCAAACAGTGCATTCTCAATCTTCTGACAAATGCCGTAAAATATACCAAGGAAGGCAGTGTCACTTTCAATCTTGATTACGAAAAAATCGATGATAAAAGCATTTCCTTGAAAATCTGCGTAAAAGATACTGGAATCGGAATCAAAAAATCCGACATGGAAAAACTTTGTTCTCCGTTCGAGCGAATTGAAGAAGACAAGAACAAGACGATCGAGGGCACCGGGCTTGGAATGAGCATCGTAACGCGAATCCTGAGCATGATGGAGTCAAAACTTGAAGTCGAAAGTGAATACGGCAAAGGCTCTGAATTCAGTTTCGCAGTGGTTCAGAAGGTCATTGACTGGGCAGAGGTCGGAGACATCAACGAGGCTTACAAAAAGAATGCCCTTCTTTTGTCTAAATACAAGGAAAAACTTCACGCACCAAAAGCCCGGCTCTTGTTTGTCGATGACACGGAGATGAATCTTGAGGTTATAAAAGGTTTGCTTAAAAAGACCGGCATGAAGATTGACACGGCACTGAGCGGCAGGGAAGCTCTCAAAAAAGTCCAGGAGGAGGCATATGATATTCTTTTCATTGATCACCGCATGCCGGAAATGGACGGAATCGAAACGCTCCATGAAATGCAAAAACTCGAATCGAACTTGTGCAAGGACAAGGCATGTATTGCGCTCACGGCAAATGCAATCAGCGGTGTAAGGCAAATGTACATCGATGCAGGTTTTACGGATTATCTGACAAAGCCGGTTGATCCTATAAAACTTGAGGAAATGATTAAAAAATATCTGCCGCCAGAATATCTTGAATCGGCGGTTGATGAGGATTCTTCTGAGCCGGTCGAAAATCATTTCATTGAGAATCTTAAATCGATTGAAGAAATTGATGTTGACTCAGCGGTTGTAAATTGTGGAAATGCTGAAACCCTTGAATTCTCTCTGCAAAAATATTACAAGTCTGCTGATGAAAAGGCATTGGAGCTTCAGCAATTCTTTGAGAATGAGGACTGGAAGAATTACGGAATAAAAATTCATGCGTTAAAAAGCACTTCCAGATTGATTGGTGCGAATGAACTTTCAAAACGTGCCGAATATCTTGAGCAGTGTGCTGACAGCCTGAAAATTGACGAAATCCAAAAAGAACACAAGCCGTTCATGAATGATTTCAGAGCTCTCAAAGAAAAACTTCATTTGCTTTTCCTTGATAATGAAAAGGGCGAAAAAACTTTGATTTCAGAGGAAGAACTGTCTGAAAAATTAGAAAAAATAGCAAATTGTGCTGAAAGTTTTGACATTGATGGACTTGATGCTATCATGGAAGAATTGGAAAAGTGCGAAATCCCGGAGAATTTTAAAGAAAAATATATAAAAATTCGTACCCTTGTGGATAATGTGGATTTTATAGCTTTAAAAGATTTGCTACAGCGTAAATAGTATTAACAGGAGTGGTTTTATGGAAGTTAAAAACGAAAAACAAAAGGAAATCTTTGTTATAGGCGATGATTCTCGTTTGATTGTAAAAAATTTTGTTAAAAAGCTCGAAGAAGCAAATACTGACTGGGATATCAGTCTGTTTTTTCCTGATATGGGCAGCATGTCTTTTGATGAAAGTGACAGAAATAAGCATTTTGTCGTCTGCCTTTCTGAGGACATGGATTTTCATGTTATCAGTGCTCTTGCTACTGCACAAAAGAAAATAGGATTTTTCATTTACTTTGTTGGTGCATCATTTTCGTTTGGTATCGAAGAGGATAAATTCTACAGCAAAATTCCGTCTGTCAGATTTCCGGGCTATCTGTTTGATATGAATCTGCTTATGGAATATATCGAAAAAAATGAAGTAGAGAAAAAGCGTGTGCTTGTAGTTGATGATGAGCCGATTATGCTCCGGAGTATCAAAAACTGGCTTAATGATGATTTTGAAGTTTCTCTGGTTAATTCAGGAAAAGCTGCGGTTCAGTTTCTTGATATGCATCCTGTAGACCTGGTGCTCCTTGATTATAAAATGCCTGAGATGGATGGTCCGATGGTTTTGACAAGGATTCGCAACGACAAGAATCTTAAAAATCTTCCGGTGATTTTTTTGACAGCAAATGGTGACAGGGACAGTGTAATGAGCGTAATGCACTTAAAACCAGAGGGCTATATTTTGAAAAGCAAGACTCCCGAAGAAATCAAGTCGTCTGTAAAGGATTTCTTTAAAAACAGAATTATTATTGCAGAATAAGAGTAAAGTTTGCGGGCAGCTTTATGAGAATTCAAAGGTCTGCTCGTCGATTTTTTGCATTCCGATTGCAGTCCAGAATATTTCGGCATTTGTGTCTTTGGCTGCGAGCGTGACTTTTTTGGCTCCTGTCTCAAGCATGAGCCTTTCCATTGCTGCCGTTCCTATTCCAAGCCCACGGTAATTTTTGTTGACTTCAAAAAGGTCGATTATGAGAAGGTCTCCCAGCAATTTGTAGATGCAGACGGCTTTTAAAAAGTCGTTGGAAGGCTTGAAATCGAAAATCATGTAATCGCTGTCTTTTAAAAGAAAGCCAAATTCGCCGTTTTCGGTGTAAGACTTGAGAAGCGGAAAATTGTCCCAGCCTTCCATTGCCATGTAAGACTCAAAAATGTCATTGTCAACAATTCGATAATTAAGGTTCATGTTAAGTTTATTTTATTATAGAAGATTCTTGATTTCAAGAGCGAAAAAAAAATGATTTTTTTTACAAAATTTTTTATTTTCCTATTGACACTTTTTATCGTTTTGTATATTATCTATTACATCAGTTGCGGGGATGGTGGAATTGGTAGACACGCTAGCTTGAGGTGCTAGTGGCGCAAGCTGTGCCTGTTCAAGTCAGGTTCTCCGCACAAGTTCAAGAGGCTTCCCAAAAGGGAAGCCTCAATTTTTTTCAGGAAGTTGATTGTTTCGTATGAGCAAGCTGTGCCGCCCGAAGCCCAGCTTCGGGCGAGACTCGGCTCAAAACGCTTTCGCGTTTTGTTGAAGCAAAGCTTCAACCGCCTCCCTATGTTCAAGTCAGGTTCTCCGCACGAGTTGCAGGGGCGGTTCTTGCTGGGAGCACAACTTGCACTTCTTTCTTTGGAGTTAAAAATGATTGCCGTATTTGTTAATTGTGCCACGATTTTGATTGGCTGCATCACAGGCCTTTTGTTTGCAAAAAAAATCCCGCAGAAAGTTACCGACTCAATCCAGCTTGCGTGCGGTTTGGTCTCGTTTATCATGGGCGTTCAGATGTCTTTTAAGTATCAGAATGTCGTTTATCTGGCTCTCGCATTGATTCTTGGCGGAATTGTGGGCACGCTTCTCGACATCGACGGAAAGATCTTAAAATTTGGGAAATTTCTTGAACGAGTGTTTATAAAAACAGAAAAAAGCAATCTCCAAAATGGAGTTTCCGTAGGAAACTCGAATCTGTGTGGCAGTGTCGGGGCGTTACGGGTAGGGAGCGACGGCGAAGCCGGCAAAACCTGTGAGACAGGTTTTGAGCGAGTCTCGGCGAAGGCTGTGCCTGAGACGGTCCCCGCGGTATCTGGGGATTTTAAGGGGCGAAGCCCTTTAGGAGAAGGGGTAGGCGGAAATGGCGAAGCTATTGTAGCCGTGGGGGAGACATCCCCCTCCTTTGAAAAAGGGCGTCCTCAGAAGAACTTCGCCTATGCTTTTTTGAATGCTTCCGTGCTTTTTTGTGTGGGGGCCATGGCTATTGTGGGCAGTTTTAAGGCCGGAATCGAGCATGATTATTCTATTATATTCCTCAAGTCGATTCTGGACGGTTTCATTTCGATAGGTTTTGCTGTGGCGATGGGTGTTGGCACGGCTTTTTCTGTGATTTCGATTTTTATTTACCAGGGTGCGCTAACTCTTCTTTCGGTTTTGATTGCCCCTTATGTTAGCGAACAGATGCTTGCCGAGCTGACAGGTTCGGGCGGTGCTTTGATTATCCTGATTGGTATAAATCTCATGGGAATCAAAAAAGTAAAGACCGCAAATTATCTTCCGGCGGTGCTTTTCAGCGTGATTTTTGTGATTTGCGAGCCTTTCGTTAAGAGTTTGCTTCATTTATAAAATTTAACGGCAAAATCTAAATTTTTTGCTTGATTTCCTTTTGAATGTCGCTTAAAATGGATTTATAAATATAATCCCTTTATGCCACAGGAGGACAAAATGGCAAAAGTAGAACTCAAAGGCGTTACAAAAATCTATGATGGCAACGTTCTTGCTGTTGAGAAGTCAAATGTAACAATCGAAGACCGCGAATTCTGTGTATTCGTAGGTCCATCTGGATGCGGTAAATCAACAACTCTCCGCATGGTTGCTGGTCTTGAAGACATCACTGACGGTGAGCTTCTTATCGACGGCGAACTCATGAACGACGTTCCGCCAAAAGACCGCAATATCGCAATGGTATTCCAGAACTACGCTCTTTACCCACACATGACCGTATTTGACAACATGGCATTCGGTCTCAAAATCCGCAAAGAGCCAAAAATCGAAATTCAGCGCAAAGTCGAAGAAGCTGCAAAAATGCTCGACCTCACACAGTACCTCGACCGCAAACCGAAGGCACTCTCTGGTGGTCAGCGTCAGCGTGTTGCTGTAGGACGTGCAATCGTTCGTTCTCCAAAAGTATTCTTGTTCGACGAGCCTCTTTCTAACCTCGACGCTAAACTCCGCGTTACAATGCGTGGTGAGATTGCTTCTCTCCATCACCGCTTGCAGGCAACAATGATTTACGTTACTCATGACCAGGTTGAAGCTATGACAATGGGTACAAAAATCGTTGTTATGTCAGAGAAACGAATCCAGCAGATTGGTGAGCCATTGTACTTGTACAACCACCCAATCAACAAATTCGTTGCTGGCTTCATTGGTACACCTCCAATGAACTTCTTCAAACTCAAGATTGAAGAGAAAGACGGTAAAATCGTTGCAAACGAAGGTGCATTCACTCTTATCCCAACAGAGGATCAGCAGAAACACCTCAAAGCATACGTTGGCAAAGAAGTAACATTCGGTATCCGTCCAGAGGATTTGCAGTATCAGGCTGCTCCTGCTGCTGAGAACAACATGCAGGTTAAAGTTACTAACAAAGAGCCACTCGGTGCAGAAACACATGTATTCGTACAGGTTCGCGATGCAAACATCGTAGCTAAAGTTTCTCCAGAGGTTGTTGTTCAGCTCGGCGACACAATCAACTTCACACCAGATATGACTCGTGCAAAATTCTTCGACCTCGACACAGAAATCAACATCTGTGAACCAGAGATCGAGAAAAAGTGGTAGTGAGCCGATCGCGCTAGCGAACAAACTCACGAGGTGAGTTTGTAGGCGAGTCTCGTCCGAAGCTGTGCTTCGGACGCGGAAGGGAGCTTTCCTTTCCGCGGAAGTGAACTGAAAACTACTAAACACCCCTCAGTCTAAATGTTAGGCTGAGGTTTTTTTTTAGTATTTTTACTCCGTGCTCTCTGTGTACTCTGTGAGGAATTTCTGCTAAAATCTTCTCATGAAGAAAAATTCTGTCGTAATCTATAAAAATTTGCCTGCTCTTGTCGGTGAGCGGGATGGTGATAAATTTCTTGTTAACTGGTGCGTGTCTCGTGCCACAACCACAGGCAAAAAGGCCGTTTATGCAAGTCAGAAAGTTCGTGAAAAGGACGTGGTTCTCTTGTGTGAAAGCGAGGCTTCTTCTATCGATGCTCTTTTGGATTTCTCTGAGACAGCCTGTGCCGAAAATTCCGAAGTTAAAAATCAGATTGCTGAGATTCACGAACTTTTGTTGAGCGATGATGAGACCGCTGCACTCGGGCAGAGTTTTTCTGATATTGCGGGGCTTATTCGTGGCGAGTTAAAGGCAAATGAATCTTGGGGAATTTACAGTGCCCTTAAATCTTCTTTTGAATTTGAAGAAAGTCTCCATGACAATCAGATTTTCTTTGTTCCGCGCTCTGACGAAAAAATTACTGAGCTTAAAAACAAAGCGTTTGAAAAAGAACATGCCGAAGAAATCCGTGCGGCATTTATTGAACGTCTTAAATCAAAAAATCTTCTGCCGGAAGATTCAAAATACATGGGAGATGTCGAGGCTCTTGCTCTTGGCACTACCGATAAAAGCAAAACGATGAAGGACGCGGGCTTTAAGGAAACTCCCGAAAAGGCTCATAAACTTCTTCTCGATACAAAAATCTGGGACATCACACGAAATCCTTATCCTGTTCGTCTTGGACTGAGCGCAAAAAGTGCAACGATTGGGCTTGGTGTTCCGCCAGAAGAAGAGCGTATCCGTGTTCCAGGTGTTTCTTATGCAATCGATAGCGAGTGGTCAACCGACCCGGACGATGCCATTGCTTTTGATGGCGAATATCTTTGGGTTCATATCGCAGATCCAGCCTGCTTCGTGGAGCCTGATTCTGAAATTGACAAGGTTGCCCGAGGACGAGGTGCGACACTTTATCTTCCGGAAGGAGCAGCACGGATGCTTAGTGAAGATTGTCTTGAAGACTATGCTTTGGGCTTGCGTGAAGAAAGCCGTGCGCTGAGCTTTAAAATCAAACTTGGTGAAAATGGAGAACTGGAAGATTGTGAAATTCTCCGGACAATTGTTGATGTAAAGCGGCTCACTTACAAAAGTGCCGATGAATTAAAAGAAACTCCAGAGCTTAAGCCGCTTTTTGAGATTGCTCGCCGTAATTTTGAACGACGGTGCAAGGCAGGCGCTGTCAATATTTCGATTCCAGAAGTTCATATCACGGTCAATCCGGAGACAAAAGAGGTCTCTTTTGAAGAAGTTCCGCGTTATGAAAGCGGTGAAGTCGTTCGTGAGGCAATGGTCCTAGCCGGTGAAGGGGCTGCGAAATTCGCATTCAAGAATAAAATTCCTTTCCCGTTTATTTCACAGGATGTGCCGGAAGTTCCGAAAGACATTCCAGAGGGATTGGCCGGTCAGTTCCGTCTTCGAAAGTGTATGCGAAAGCGAAATGTTAACATCACTCCGGCCAGCCACGCTGGTCTTGGTGTCGGAATGTACTCGCAGGTAACGTCTCCGCTCCGCCGTTATGGTGATTTGCTTGGTCATGAGCAGCTTCGTGCGTTTTTAAAGGGCGAAAAACTGATTGACAAGGACACCATGCTCATGCGAATGAGTGAAGGTGATGCCGCAATGCAGGCTTCCAAAAAGGCAGAACGTAATAGCCGCACTCACTGGACTCTCGTTTATCTTTTGCAGCACCCGGATTGGCAGGGCGAAGCAATTTGCGTTGACAAGCAGCCGGGCAGGGCTTTGTATTTCATCTCACAGTTCGGCATGGAAACTACGATTGGCGGTGAATCACCGGTCGATTTGAACGGAAAGGTTGTGCTTAAGGTCGGCAAGATTGACCTCCCGAATCTTGAAGTCGTATTCACGCTAATATAAGAATTTCAGGGCAAACGCATTATAAAATACTTGCTGTCAAAAATGGCTTCCGGTCGTGAAAACGGCTTATCGGAACCTAGGGAACGACGGCGTAGCCGGCAAAATGCTCCGGTGGAGCATTTTGAGTGACTCTCCGAACAGCTATGCTGTGAAGGCATGCTAGCATGCTACACGCGTTTTGTGCTTGTAATTATATACGGTTGCCGCTCCCGCGGCAGCACAAAACGAGTGTTTCCGTAAGCCGTTTCACTCCCTCTCGCCATTTTTAATATGAATTCGATTATAATACGTTTGCCCTGATAAGAATTTCCATTTGTATAAAACCTCAAAAAGTTTTATTATATATTTGCTTTGGAAGATTGTTATAAGATTCTTGGTGTGCGTCATGATGCTACTGCGGCAGAAATCAAGCGCGCATACCGTCAGAAGGCAAAACTCTTGCATCCCGACGCTTCTCAAGATGCCGGTACCACGGAAGAATTCCGCCGGCTTGTTAAGGCTTATGAAATTTTGTCCGATGTCAAGCAGCGTTCCCTTTTTGATGAATCTTATTTTACACGCAGGTCGGGCGGTCATTATAACCGTTCGGTCAATTCTTTTGATTATCGCGCCTGGCTTTTAAAACGAAATGATGAAGAAAGTCGTTCCAAGCTGATTTTTTTTGATCTCATGCATAATCGTGAGGATGATGCGGTGGCTGAGTTCAAGCGGATGAGCATGAACCATGCCTCTTTCCGTCTTGCAAAGTGGTTTACGCGAGAAGATTTTATGGACTATGGTTTTATTCTCTGCGAGGAGCTTGTTCTTCGGCAGGAGTATTACGATGCGTTCATTTTGCTGGAGCAGATTATCCGCATGGAATACAGTTACCATTATTTCAGGCTTTTTTTCCCGGAAGTGATGGAGCTTGCCGCAAATGTGCTCAAAAATCATCTTGAAGGTAAAATTCCCGACGAACTTGCCCTGGATTGCTGGGAGCGGGCTTTGGAACTCGGTTTCGGAAAAAGCAGCGATGCAAATTTCTTGCGCAAAATGGCATCTGCTTACAGACGGCTCGGCGATGATGCCACTGCACGAATATGTGAGGAAGAGGCGCTTAGGCTTGTAAAATAGAAGAAAATGTCAAGGAGATATAGATTTTTATGATTCGGTTGAAGAATGAAAAGGAAATTGAGGGAATCAGGCAGTCTTGCCATGCTCTTGCAGATTTGTTCCGCGAGGTTGTACCTCAGGTTCATCCTGGAATGAGCACAAAAGATGTTGATGATCTTGTTAAAAAGTTTATCAAAGGTGTGGGTGGAAAGCCAGCCTGGTACAAAGAAGATTTTCCTGGGGCCGCATGTGTCAGTATCAATAATGAGGTAATTCACGGAATCCCTTCACGAAAGCGCATTATCCATGACGGAGATATTGTTTCTCTCGACATCGGAATTGATTTGGACGGCTACATTTCTGATTCGACCCACACTGTTATGGTCGGAAATGTAAAGCCTTCAATCCGTAAACTTGTTCAGGCAACTCGTGAGAGTCTTACTGCAGGAATTGCGGCTTGTGTCGCAGGCAAGCGAATCCGTGATATTTCAAAGGCTGTTTACGATGTCGCTCATGAGCAATATGGTTTTGGCGTTGTCTGGGAATATTGTGGTCACGGTGTTGGTCTTGATGTTCATGAAGATCCTAGTATTCCTAACCTTCCGGAAGGTGGCCCAAACCCACGAATTCAGGCAGGAATGGTCCTTGCGATTGAGCCTATGATTAACTTTGGTACCGGTGATGTTGAGCTTGCAAGCGACGGCTGGACAGTTCTTACAGCAGATGGAAAATGGAGCTGTCACGAAGAGCACACAGTTGCAATTTTCCCCGATCATACGGAGGTTCTTACAGCCTGTGACGATCTGGTGTGCTGACGATTGTTACCGCACAGATTCTAAAGAAAATCCGTGCGGTATTTATAATTATTTTGTGTAACTAAATTTTGCCTTCGGGATTTTATTATTAGAAATCAAAAATAACTCTTTTCGGAGGCATAAATATGAAAAAAATCACTAAACGAGTTTTGGCAGGAACAGCTGCCTGTGCTTTGGCATTTGCTGCTGTTTCTTTTTCTTGTACGCGTGTTCAGGTTCAGGGCAGCGCGGCCACGGCTTTTGCCGACACATCTAAGCCTGCAATTGCAATTCCTGCAGAGTCACTTAAAGTTATCGAAGCATTGCAGAGTTCTTTCCGTTCTATTTCATCTGGAGTTCTGCCATCGGTTGTTGAAATTGACGTAACCGAAAAAAAAGAAGCTCCTGTAAATCCATTTTCATTTGACGGCTGGCCATTTGACTTCTTCTTTGGAAATCCTGAAGGTCCAGAGGGCAGAGAAGGAAACGGCTCTTCTGATTCCAGGAGACGAAAACGTGAGTACGAGCAGAAAGGTCTTGGTTCTGGCGTCATCGTAAAGCGCACTGGCGACACAGTTTATGTACTCACAAATAATCATGTCGCAGGAAAAGCCACCAATATCACTGTAAAGCTCAACGACGGTCAGGAATTTGAAGGAAAGCTGGTTGGCGCGGATGAACGTCAGGATATTGCGCTTGTCTCATTCGACGCAAAAGATGCTGAAAATGTTGTTGTGGCAACTTTGGGCGACAGTGATAAGGTTCAGACCGGTGACATTTGTCTGGCAATGGGCGCACCTCTTGGTTATCGTCAGTCTGTCACACAGGGAATTGTCAGTGCTACAGGTCGAAGCGGAGATCAGATTGGCAACATGAACAACTTTATTCAGACTGATGCCGCAATCAATCAGGGAAACAGTGGCGGCCCGCTTGTTAACATCTATGGCGAGGTAATCGGAATTAACACGTGGATCGCATCGGGTTCCGGCGGAAGCGTTGGTTTGGGCTTTGCCCTTCCAATCAATTCTGTTAAAAAAGCAATTGATGATTTCATTTCAAAAGGAAAAATTACTTACGGATGGCTTGGAATTTCACTTGTTGACGTAACAGACGAATATAAGAATGAGCTTGGCGTAAAAGGTCAGAAAGGTGCATTTGCATCTCAGGTCTTTATCAATTCTCCGGCAAGCAAGGGCGGAATGCAGGCTGGTGATTATATCATTCAGATTAACGGAAAGAACGTAAACAGCCAGAGCGAGCTTATCCGTGAGGTTGCATATCTTCCTGCTGACAAAAATGCAGAATTCGTAGTTCTTCGTGGTGGAAGCAAAATCACTCTCACCGTTAAGATTGAAGAGCGAACTGAAGCTGTTTCAAATGATAATGCAAAACTTTGGCCTGGCTTCATCGCATCTCCTCTTACCAAAAAATTGCGTGAAAATCTCAAGCTTGATGACAAAATAAAAGGCGTTGCTGTAACGAACGTGCTTGAGAAATCTCCGGCCGCAGCTCTTCGAATCCAGAACGGGGATGTAATCACTGCCGTAAATGACAAAAAAATCACCAGCCTTAAGGAATTCTACGAGGCGCTTGATTTGAGCCGCAACAAGGAAGTCTGGTTCGACGTTTACAACGACGGACACACGATTTCCACCGGACGATACAAATTGAACTAAAAAGCAATGTCAGAGTTTCCTCCTTCTCTGACACTGCTGAGATTTTTGCCACACGGTTGAAAAACGTGTGGCTTTTTTATTTTCTGGTTTCAAAAAGCTAATTCCTTATATTGACCATATTTCTTTAAAAATGATATAATCTCGTACTTATATTTTATTTTTAGTCGTTAGAGTTCCGTTACACTTTGCGGCGATTAAGAGGTTTTACATGTACGCACTTTTTGAATACAAAGGCAAACAGTACAAGGCTGAGAAAGATGCCCTCATTCAGGTCGACAAAATCGATGCTGAAGACGGTGCAGCTGTAGAGATTGACTCAGTTCTGTTGGTTAGCGATGGTGACAAAATTTCTGTAGGAACACCGTTCGTTAAAGGCGCAAAAGTCAGCGCAGTTGTTGAGAACAGCTTCCGCGACAAAAAGGTTCTTGTTTACAAATACAAGAGCAAGAAAGACTATCACCGCTTGATCGGTCACAGACAGGAATACACAAACATTCGTGTTAAGGACATCACTCTTTAATAGATGACTTCCATAACACTTTCTTATGGCAAAAATGGCGTGATAAAAAAATGTCAAGCTAACGGGCACGCAGATTTTTCTAAGAAAGGTACTGACATAGTTTGTGCGGCAATAACAATTTTAGTTCGCACGGCAATGCAAGTCCTTTCACATAATGAAGATGTTTTTTTGATTGCTGATGCTTCATCGCGAGGGGCACTTTCCTTCAGCGTTGAGGTAAAAACTGAGAATCCGGAAACGGAAGCCCAGCTTAAATGTATCGGAGATTTTTTAAGAACTGGAATCTTGGCTCTTACAAAAGAATTTCCTAAGAATGTAATTCTGATGGAGGAATAAAATGGGACGAAGTAAAGGTGGTAGCGGCGCAAAAAACGGCCGACAGTCAAATCCTAAATACTTGGGTGTTAAAGCTTACGGCGGAGAATTCGTAACCGCAGGCTCAATCATCGTTAAACAGCGTGGAACAAAAATCTTCCCTGGCGACAATGTTAAACGTGCCGGAGACGACAGCTTGTTTGCAACAGCAGACGGAAATGTTAAATTCCACGAGCGCATGAACAGAAAATACGCATCTGTAGTTCCTGTTGAAGCGTAGTAAAGAGAATGTCGGGGAATCCCGGCAGTCTTTTTGATGAAAGCCCGGATTCAGATTTCTGTCTCCGGGTTTTTTTGTAATTTCTCACAGATGACACAGAGGGCAGGGAGAAATGTCAGAGTGGGAAGTTTTTAATGCTCTCAGTGTGCTCTCAAAACTTAAGCAGCACAGTTGCTACGGAGAATCGCTAAGATTGCCATGCAATTTTTCAACACTCCCTGTATGTGAGGAATTTAAATTATGAAACAATTTGCTGATGAAGCAATAATTGAAGTGACATCAGGCAAGGGCGGAAACGGCTGTGTGTCTTTCCGCCGTGAAAAGTATGTCCCTATGGGCGGCCCGAACGGCGGTGACGGCGGCAAGGGCGGAGATGTCATCTTCTGTGTAAAGCGAAATGTAAAGACTCTCGCAAATATCCGTTTCAAGCGTTTTTTTAAGGCTAAGAACGGCGGCGACGGCATGGGCTGGAATAAATACGGCAAGGACGGCGAGGATATTGTTATCGCAGTTCCGCCCGGAACAGCAATCCGTGATGCCGAAACAAAAGAACTTATCAAAGAATTCACCACCGAGAGCGAAGACGAGCAGTTTGTTTTCCTTAAAGGCGGAAACGGCGGCTGGGGAAACGTCCACTTCAAATCTTCGACAAATCAGGCTCCACGAACGGCGAACAAAGGTCAGCCTGGCGAATACCGAAAATTGCTCCTTGAATTGAGCATTATGGCAGATGTCGGTTTGGTGGGCTTCCCGAATGCAGGTAAATCTTCTTTGCTCGATGCTTTTACGAATGCACGTCCAAAAATTGCGCCTTATCCGTTCACTACAAAAATTCCGAACCTTGGAGTCTTGCGTGCGGACAGTGAGCAGGATGTCATCATCGCCGATATTCCTGGAATTATCGAGGGTGCGAGCGAGGGTGCGGGCTTGGGAATTCGTTTCTTGAAGCATATTTCACGTACGGCAGGTCTTTTGTTTATGATTGACTGCTCCGACGAAAATTGTCTTACCGCATACAAAACTCTTTGCGACGAGCTTGAAGGCTTCTCGAAAGATTTGCTTGCAAAGCCTCATATCGTTCTTTGTAACAAAATCGATATTGAGGGGGCCAGCGAGAATGCTGCCAAAATCGCCGAGGAAATCAAAAAAACTGAGCCTGAGACAAAAGTAATTCCTGTTTCTGTGGCGGCTCATAAAGGTTTGAATGATGTCCGAATCGCAATTCTTGGGCTTGTTGGTGAGCTTTCATCATGGAAAGATAAAAAGACCGAAGCAAAGGTAAAGGCTTCTTCATTCATGGAATCTCGTTCAGTCGATGAGTTTATGGAAGAACAGTTCCCTGGGCAGGATAATTCGGAGCAAGAGTAGTGAAAATCGCGATGCTCGGCGGAAGTTTCAATCCGATTCATATCGGGCATTTGATTCTTGCCGATTCGGTTTGCAAAAATCTCGGTTACGATAAAATCCTTTTTGTACCTACGGCAAATCCGCCTCATAAAGAACTTTCTTGCGATGTTGCGACAAGTGACCGTTTTGAAATGACACGTCTTGCGGTTTTGGGCGACGAGCGTTTTGAAGCTGAGGGATGCGAAATAGAGCGTGGCGGAGTTTCGTACACTTACGACACAATCTGCTTCCTTGAGCAAAAATATGCTTCTGTTCTCACGGGCAAAATCGGGCTTGTTATGGGCGAGGATTTAATCGCGGACTACGACAAATGGTACAGGGCACCTGAACTTGCCCAAAAAGCTGACCTGATTCTTGCGGTACGGCCAAAAGATTCTGAATTAAAGGCAGAATTCCAGAATTCTCCCACCGAAAAATATGGAAAGAAGCCGATGCAGGGCGTAAATCGAGAAAATTTTCCCTTCCCTCATAAAATTGTCGAAAACCCCCGGATAGAACTGTCTTCTTCGGAAATCCGGCAGAAAATCGCGGAAGACGGAGCGTGGCGTTATCTTGTAAGCGAGCGTGTTTTTGAATATATTATAGAAAGGAATCTTTATGCAAAGTGAATTGTTTAACAAAATTTCTGAATATACAAAAACTGTTGTAAAAGAAAGCCGATTTGAGCATTCCGAGCGCACTGCAAAAATGCTTGCTGATTTATGCAAGAATTATGGTCTTTCCGAAGAAAAAGGCTGGCTTGCAGGAATCGCCCATGATATGTGCAAGGACGTGAGCGATGAGGAGCTTTTTGAGCTTGCCCGAAAAGACGGCAAGGAAATATCCAAAATGGAGCAGGAGATGCCTTTTTTGCTTCATGGACGGGCGGCGGCAGTTCGGATTCAGGAAATGTTCGGTGTGACCGATCCGGAGATAATCGATGCGATTGCGAACCATACTTTTGGTTCTGTGGATTCCTGTGATCTTGCGCTTTTGCTTTTCGTTGCAGATAAAATTGAGCCTGGCAGGCCTCAGTCAACAGACGAATATCGCGCGAATCTCATGTCTCTTTCTTGCCACGGAATTGTTCTTGCGGTTCTTGAAGAGAATATTGAATATCTTGAAAAGCGAGGCAAAACTGTAGCCCCAGAATCTCTCGCATTACGGGAAAAACTTTTGAAGGAGGCAGGAGCAAATTACTCAAATTAGCATAAATAAAAATCTATGTTAATCTGTGTTAATCTGTGGTTAATTAAACATGAAAGTCAACAACCCGAACTCAAACAAAGGTGCGTTCCTTCTTCTTTTGATTTTTCTGATTCTTATTACCGTAACGGTTGGTCTTGCTCTTTCTCTCCGTGTCAGTACGGTTGATGAAAATCTTAAGACCGACCGTGTCATCAAAACTCTCGTTGTAATGGAAGATAAAAAACGCGTGCTTTTTACGGATGTTTTCATCTATTATCCTGTCTCTCAAAGGGGCGCGTTGATTAATATCCTTGAGAATACTGGTGCGATTTTTTCCAGCCTGGGGCGTGTAGACAGTATTGAATCGGTTTATCTGGAAAAGGGAATCGATTCATATAAAGCAGAGATTGAAAAGCTTGTTGGTCAGAGCATTCCTTTTTATATCAACCTTAATCTCACTAAATTCGGTGAGCTTACGGATATGCTTGGCGGCATGAAGGTTTTTATTCCGTCTCCAATTGATGCCAAAAATGATGAGGGTGAGCGTTGGCTTTTGCCGAGTGGCGTTGTTTCCCTTGACGGAGACAAAATTCAGAGCTACTTGAATTATGAGCGAAGTGATGAAAATGAGGAAGATTTGATTGAGCGTCGGCAAAATGTTATCCTTGCTTTTTTTGCGGCTCTTTCCCGTAACGAAAAAATTATCCGGGATAAAAACTCATTCGCGGAGATAAGCAAGCGTATGAATTCAAATCTTGATGATAAAGAATTTCATCGTCTTGTAAGCATTATTTCGCAGGTAGATTCAGAGCATTTGACTCCGCAGACAATTACAGGCTCCAAACGAATAGTGGATGGAAAGACACTTCTTTTCCCATATTACGATGGTCAGCTTATAAAAGATGTTTTCAAGCAGGTTTCAAATTCTTTGATTTCGCTTGACAATGCAAATGTGAACCGAACTTATGTGCTTGAAATTCAAAATGGAACGACGGTGCAGGGTCTGGCAAGAAATACCATGGCATTGCTTCAAAGTGCGGGCTATGATATTCTCACTACTGGAAATGCTGATTCTAATGATTACGAAAAAACAGTAATCATAAATCATATTGGAAACGCCGAGATTGCAAAAAGTCTTGGTGATTTTATTCATTGTTCAAATATCGTCGAAGAGTCTGTCTCTTTAGATGCTGACAGCACTACCGCAGTTTCTAATGTTGACTTTACAATTATTCTTGGAAAAGATTTTGATGGACGATATGTTAAAAAATAGGAGATAAATATGAAAACTGCACAAGAAGAAGCTCTTGAAATTGCAAAGATTCTTGAAGATTCAAAGGCTGAAGATGTCAGTGTTATTGATGTTTCGGAATTAAACTCGTGGACTGATTTTTTTGTAATCGCCACAATTCACAGTTCTGCACACTGGCAGGGACTTGCAAAACAGATTAAGGATTACGTTAAAGAAAACGAAATGCAAATTCACGTAACTCACAATAAGGCTGCTTCTGGTGATGACTGGAATTTGATTGATATCGGTCCTGTTGTTGTGCATCTTATGAGTGCCGATGCCCGCGAATTCTATGAGCTGGAGAAACTTTGGCACAATGGAAAAAAATTGAAATAAAAAACAGCTCCCAGTCGTGAAAATGACTTATCGAAAATGAACGAGTCTACGGACAACTGTGCCGTGAAGACCCGATTGCATGCTATGCGCTGTTTGTGCTGCCGCTTATACAACAACACAAACAGCGCGTTTTCGTAATCTGTAACACTTCTTCGCGCTGTTTTTTTTGTTTGATTTTATTAATATAATGGAAAAGGATTATTCTTCGTCAGAATAGTCTTCAGTGAGTTCGTCGTTATAATCTTCTGGATAGTCGGAATCATAGTTGACGTTCACATCATCTTCATCGAGTGTGTCGTCATAGATATCATCGTCAAATTTGTTGAGGGCATCGTCGCCAAGGGATTCAAAATCTTCTTCATCCCCAGAATCTTCATAACTTTCATCGATTTCGTCAGTGTATGAAAAACTGAGGGCCATAACCTTAACATCATTCATTTCATCGTTAATCAGCATATTGATTCCTTGTCAAAGACACAAAAGTGTAAATTTATAATGCTATTCTGTCAATAAGTTCTGTAAATTTTTCTCTAATTTCTCTATTTCTTGTTTCTCTGAATAAGTACAAAAAATGCTTGACTTTTAGCAACCTCATGGTATACTAGACAAGCTATGTTTCTTGATGTGTGTGTCAAAGCGCCTGCAAAGGTTAATATAGGGCTAAAAGTTCTTAAAAAACGTGCAGACGGCTTCCATAACATCGAAAGTATTTTTCAGACATTAGATTTTGCGGACGAGCTTAAGGTTCATCGCATTTCAGATCCGAAATGTGTAATAAACTGTGCTCAAATGAGGCTCCCTCTGGAGAATACGCTTACGAAAACTTATAAAGCTTTTCGTAACATAACAGGCATTGATTTCGGCATCGATGTGGAGCTTCACAAAGTTTTGCCTGCTGGTGGCGGCTTGGGAGGTGGTTCTTCTGACGGGGCATCCTTGTTAAAAGCACTCTCTGACTTAGCTGGTATCACGCTCACTCATTCTTTGGCAGACTCCGTTGCAGAACAGGTCGGAAGCGATGTTTTTTTCTTCTTGCATTCAGGCTTCTTTCAAAAAGGTCGTGGATGTGCCTTAGTTTCTGGACGCGGTGAAATTGTCGAGCCAATTGACCCCAGAACAGATCTAAGTTTTTTGCTGATTTTTCCAGGAATTCATTCTTCCACTGCGGAGGCATATTCTTTGGTTGATGAGGCGTACGAATCAGGAAAAGAAGTTTCTTGTCCTGAATTCGCGGAGTTGAGGCGTTTCTATTACGATTCAGTTGATGCTTGGGAGTTTGCAAATTCCTTCACTCCAGTTCTTATCGAAAAATATCCTTTGATTGGCGAAGCTCTTCGGGATATTTTAGAATGTGGAGCTGACTGGGCAGATATGTCCGGGTCAGGTGCTACAGTTTTTGGTGTTTTTGAGTCAGAGTCTCGCGCAAAACAGGCTGCTTTAAAATGCCAGAAAAAATGGAAATGTGTTTTGGCTCATTAATTGCCAGGCGCATAAAATTTTATCGTAAAAAGGAATATTGTAAAAATGGAAGTCACTGAGTTGAGAATTCGCAAAGTTACTGCTGAAGGAAAATTGAAGGCTTATGTTACCGTTACTTTCGATAATTGTTTTGTTGTTCATAATGTAAAGGTTATCGAAGGCCAGTCTGGGCTCTTTATTGCTATGCCAAGTCGAAAAACTGCTAATGGTGATTATAAGGATGTTGCTCATCCAATCAGTGCTGATTTCAGAAATGCATTGCAGGATAAAATTCTCTCTGAGTATAATGCAGGTCATTTTGATGAGACGGGCACGGAAGACTAATTGACTTTAATTAACTTTTAAGTTATTATTTATTCCTCATTTATTGGGCCGTCGTCAAGCGGTAAGACAATGGCTTTTGGTGCCATCATTCCACAGGTTCGAATCCTGTCGGCCCAGCATATATTTTGGAAAGCTCTGGCGTGACGAACGATGGGGTGCAAGATTCTAATCTTATTCAACTTGTTTGCTTCGTGCAGGCTTTTCCATAAAAATTTTTAGGAGTTCTTAAATGGATCAGTTTGTTATCGAAGCAAAAGTTCGCTCAGAGACAGGCAAAAAAGCTGCAAAAGCTGTTCGTGCAGAGGGCCGTATCCCTGCAGTTGTTTATGATGAAGCAGGAAAAGCAACATCTATCTCAGTTGACTCAGTTCAGTTCAACAAAGCCTGGCGTTCAATCACATCTACAACTCTCGTTACTCTCGACGTAGAAGGCAAAAAATACGATGCTTTCATCCGCGACACAGAGTACAATATCATTAAAGATGAAGTTCTTCATGCTGATTTCTTCGCAGTATCAAATACAAAACCAGTTGTACGCACATACAAAATCCAGTATCAGGGCACACCTGCTGGCGTTCTCAAGGGCGGCTTCATGGTTAAACACGTTCCTGAGGTAAAAGTTAAGGCTTTGCCAAAGGATCTTCCAGTTCGTGTTGTTATCGATGTTTCTGGAGTTAATATCGGCGACGTTTTCCGCGTAAAAGATATGAACTTGGGCGACAATGTAACAGTCCTCACAAACGCAGAGGACTCACTCGTAAGCATTGCACCAGCTCGCTAAGCGCGTGATTTAATCAGATCCCCCGTAACAGGGGGATTTTTTTATTTAAAGAACATTTTCCTTTATGCTTGATGTATTTGAAAAAAAAGTTCTCGCCGGCTTAAAATCTTGCGGGGTTGAGCTTGATTCAGTCTCCTCTAAATCTCCGCTCGGAATTGCTGTTTCTGGCGGTGCTGATTCTGTTTCACTTTTAATTTCTCTTGCATCAATTTTTGATTCTTCATTTCTTCGTGTGATTACCGTAAATCATGGAATTCGCTCGGAAGAGGAGAGTGGTGGTGATGCAGCTTTTGTAAAAGAATTATGTAAAAAATATTGCATAAAGTGTTATGTTGAAACAATCGGGCATGGTAAAATTACAGAGCTTGCAAAAAACTCTTCGGCAAGTGTTGAATCTGTTGCCAGAGAGCTGCGTTATAAGGCCTTTGAATCTTTTATTAAAAATGAAAATATTATAGCTCTTTGCCTTGCTCACAATCAGAACGATCAGTGTGAAACTTTGTTGATGCGTTTCTTGCAGGGAAGCGGTACTGAGGGACTTGGTGGAATTGAGCATGTGCGAGGAAAATATATTCGGCCCCTGCTTGAAATTTCCAGATTTGAAATTGAACATTATCTTTCACAGAAAAAACAATCATGGCGAACGGATGCTACCAATTCTGACACAAATTACCTTCGAAACCGAATTCGGAACGTTCTTGTTCCTGTGCTGAATGAAAATTTCTTGGGTTGGCAGAAATCTGTCCTTTTGGGGGCAAAAAAATCTCGTTTGGACGAAAAATATTTTATGGACGAGATGGAAAAACTTCCTGCGGATTTGAGACTCTGCAATGATTCAGAACCTGTTCAGCGGTGTAGCATCGACAGAAAATCCTTTTATAAAATGCATCCGGCTCTTCAAAGGCGGGTGTTTTTTGAATCTCTTAATAAAATTGGTTTTGGCTCTCGATTTCCGTACCGCGTTTTTGAACAAGTTATTTCCTGGAAAGAAGCTAAACTTGGGAATATTTCTTTTGAAGATGTGCGCGTTTCCCTTGATTCTGAAAGTCTTGTGATTGAGCTTAGCGATGATTCAAAAATTTCTAAAAATGAAAATCTTTGTATAGGAAGCGGATTTTGTTTTGTGTTAAAAGATGAGAGCGATTCATTTGAGCTTGAAAATCTGACAGTTCGAGTGCAAAAATCCTCGGATAACCGGCATTTGATTCTTTCGATTGCTGAAAGAGGATGTGTCGCGGATGTGATTTCTTTTCCGGTTGCTCTTCCTCTTATCGTACGAAATCCTCTTCCCGGCGATGAGATTCAAACAGCCCGCGGAAATTTTAAGTCACTTTCTGATGTTTTCAATGACTGGAAAATTCCCAAAAATCAACGTGATAAAATTCTTGTGGTCGAAAATCTTTCTTCTGGCGCGGAAAATTTTATAAAAGCCGCTCTTGCTTTTCATCTTGGTTTTAAAAATTGGATTGTAGAATAAGCTAAACTATAGTAAAATAATAAGAAAGGAATTTTTTAATGTTTAAAAAAGCGATTTCTTTATTTATTGTTTTATCATCTTTTTCTTTGTCTGTATTAAATGCTCAGGGCGTTTCAAATTCTGCTTCAGTGGCAAATCGCCGCACGGCCGTTCGCTATCTTCAGCTGGCCAAGCAGTTCGCCGCCGACAAATTCTGGAGCGAGGCTGATTCCAATGCAAAAATGGGGCTCGCGTACGATGATAAGATTGCCGATCTCTGGTATCTTCGGGCTGTGTCTCAAATGAATTTGGGCGAAAAAAAGTCTAAGATTTTGCCACTCATTGTTACGGCTCTTACCGAAGCTGAGTGGGTTGATTATAACCGTGACGGTGCGCGAATTTTATATTCTGATATTCTTTGTTCTACCCGTCAGTTTGTTCGGTCGCTTTCTGTCATTGATTCCGATCCATTTGTTTATTCCGCTGATGCTGAGTATATTCGTGCAAAAGCATACTACTGTTTGGGCGATGATGAGAGTGTCAATAAAGCACGTTCTCGCCTTGATGCCGCTCGTCGAGTCTATCCTGCTGATTCCCGTTTTGCCGAGCTCTTTTATACCAACGAATATAGGATTCTTCGTAATACAAATGTTGTTTCTGGTGAGACTCGTTCACTTGCGGACGCTTTTTCTCTTATGGTTCCTCTTTACAAAAATGCACGTGATGATCTTGAAGTTTATGCTGCGATTTTTGCAGGAAATGAGTCCAAAAAAATCCGTATGCTAAAAGCCTTTAATTCAAAACATCAGAAATCTCCATTATATGCGCTCGAAGCTCTTAAAACCGGGCTTCTTCAGGAGGATGAGGCTCTGGATTATTTCTACCAGTTCGCTGACAAGACTATAAATCTTTCTGTTCTTGAAGATTTTGTTTCATTGCTTTCATCCGATGAAGCCAAAAAAGAATTCTCCGAGTATCTTAATTCTTACAACGGCACGATTACGATTGATGTTGATGATGATTTATTTTCAAATATGACTGTGATTTATAAGCGTGGTCGTCCTGAGTCCATCACTTATGATGTAAATCAGGATGATGACTATGAATGGATTGCAAGCTGTGATTTTGGCGTTCCATTAAAAATTGCTTTGTCTGAGAATGCTCTGGAGCTGGAGTATTCTGCATGGCCTTATATTTCTGCTGCCACTTACAAGATGGGTGCAAGTCATGCTGATTTAAAATTTGCTTTGATTGCCGAAACTCTTTCCTGGACTCCATTTGTGATTGAGGCGGATAAAGCAATTTCTCAGTCACTTGCTTATGATTTTTACATTCCGGTTCTTTCTGCATCTGAGCAAAATTCTGTTTCCGGCTCAGATTTGCTCAAGGCCGCTCTGAGTTATTCCATTCCTTCAAGGGAGCGAGAGGGAGCTGTTATTCAAGTCAGTCTTTTGAATGGAGTTGCACAGCTCGCAAGTTATTCAGTAGGCGATAAAATTTATGCGATGGCTCAGTTTGAAAATGGAATACCGGTTTCGAGAAAGCTTGATGTTGACGGCGACGGGCTTTTTGAGACATCAGAATATTACGGTTTTTCAAGCGACGGAAGCGAGAAATTCATTTCTACAAATGATGAAATGCAGATTATGACAAATCTTTTTGGCTCTCCGGCACTTGGAACAGGATTTTATGTCAAAAAAATTACAGTTGACCGAAACGGAGACACAATTCCTGATTTTACTGAGGAATATCTTCCTGCGAATGAGGGCGCAAGAATTCCTGGCAAAATTTCTTCATGGGATACGAATGGTGATGGTGATTGGGATGTACAATATGTAAAACATCCATCCTCTATAGAAGGAAAATTGCGTGAAGAAGCAAAATTCCATCAGCCGCTCACGGATTTTGTTGTTACGGTGTTTTCTGAAGATGGAATTCCTGTCTCTGTTCAGAACGGAAAGGAAAATCTTGCAGTTACAAAAGGTCTCTCAAAGAATTTTTACTGGATTTCACAAGTCTGTTCTCAGGCAGATGAAGAAAAAATCATCAAAGATGTTAACCAAATAGGGGAGCAAGGTGTTTCAATTATTGTAGAAAGTGGGGAAGATGCTTCCAAAAAACGCTTTCTTGCTGTCCGTATTGAAAAGATGATTTTTGGAATGGAGATTAACAATTAGGAGTTAGGAGTTAGGATTTAGGAAGTAGGAATAAAGTGGAAGTCGGCATTTGCACATCCTTCGCGAGACTCGCTCGAACCTTGTCTCTCAGGTTTTGTCTCCGCGGGATGGGGTGCTCCTTCCCGCTCGGCTACAATGGCTTCGTCATTTCCGCTCACCACTTTTCCTTGGGGAGACTTACTCAAACGCTGCCTGCCCCTAAAACCCGATTTGAATTATGAGAAATATTTATAAATTAAAAAAAATTGCTTGTCTTGTTTTTATTTTTATTGTTTTTTTGTCTTGTAGTTCTGTACGAGATCCGGAGAATGTTTATTCTGAAATTGACTATACTCAGGAAGATGCCCGAAACGAGGAACGAAAAAGAATCCTTGACCTGCTTGAAAAGAACAAAGTTCAGGCGTTGTGGCGTGCTTATCTTCTGAAGGACAGCGAGACAATTTCTCAGTGTGAAGAAAAGATTCTGGAAGAATACAATGAAGCCGTCGAAAAGGAAGATTGGTTCAACGCGCTCCGAATTGCAAAATCGCTTGAAACTATTTCTTCTCCGGCGCTCTCAAAAATTTCAAAATCTCCTTCGGAACTTGCTTCGCTTTCAAAAAAGAATGTGCCCGGCTTAAACGGCGAAAAATCTAATGCTGCAAAAAAAGTTTCTTCCTATATAAATGGTACGGTTACGATTTGGGTCGATAAGGGAATCAAAGTTGAGCGTGGAATGGGTTTTGCGGACCGTGTAATTGGTTCCGGGTTCTTTATTTCAAAAGACGGCTATATCGTTACGAATCATCATGTTATTTCTGACCTGGTTGATAAAAAGAGCGAAAGTTTTTCAAGATTGTACATAAAGCTTGCAGAAGACAGCGACACTCGTATTCCTGCGAAAGTAATTGGCTATGACCCGGAAGTTGACCTGGCTTTAATCAAGACAGAAGTTGATGCTCCTTACGTTTTTACTCTTGGTTCAAGTTCGGATCTGGATGCGGGTGATAAAATTTATGCAATTGGCTCTCCTGTCGGGTTGGAACGTACTCTGACCAGCGGAATCGTGAGTGCGACTGACCGAAAATTGTTCACTCTTGGTTCTGTAATGCAGATTGATGCGGCTGTTAATCAAGGAAACTCCGGTGGCCCTTGTATTGATGCGAACGGTAATGTCCAGGCAATTGTTTTTGCAGGAATGTTGCAGTTTGAGGGGTTGAATTTTGCAATCCCTGTTGAATATTTAAAGAGCCTTTTGCCAGCTCTTTATGCGGGCGGTAAGGTGTTGCATCCTTGGTTAGGTTGTTATGGGCACACCAAAAAGGAGCTTGGAAAGGATGCGGGGCTTGAAGTTCAGTATGTTTTTCCAGGAGCAAGCGCGAGCAGGGCAAAAATTGTGCCGGGTGATTTGATTTGTGAGGTTGACGGCCAAAAGGTTTCGACGCTTGAAGATATGCAGAATATTCTCATGAAAAGTGCTGCAAAATCAATCATCAGGGTGAAATATCGTCGTGGTGAGGAGCAGTTTCTGGAAAGTGATGTCTATCTTGGAACTCGCCCAGAAAATCCGGGATACAATATTTACAAAGGTGACATAATCGCAAAATCTTTCCTGCCGATTTTTGGAATGCAGCTCGTTCATGTTTCAACTTCGAACAGCCGTAAGTATTCAATCGAGCAGATTCTGAAAGGCTCTGTCGCGGATGAATCAGGTTTTTCTGAGAACGATCCTGTCGAAATCAGAAATATCAAGCTGCTTGAAGATAATTCTGTGATTTATGCTGAAATTTACGCAAAGAATCGCAAAAAAGGCTATCTTGACGGAGTTATGGCTATCGGATCTCAGCTTGACAGTCCGTACTATTTTTAAGCCCGATTGCTCCAAATCTTATTTTCCTATAGAATTAGAACATAATGACAGATATGAAATTTAAGCGCAATTTTTGTATCGTTGCGCATATTGACCACGGAAAATCTACCCTTGCAGACCGTTTGATTCAAAAGGCCAAGATTATTGATGACCGCCAGATGATGAATCAGATTCTCGACAACATGGACATTGAGCGGGAACGCGGAATCACAATCAAGAGTCAGGCTGTCACGATTCCTTATCATGCCAAAGACGGACATGATTATGAGCTTAATTTCGTTGACACACCGGGCCATGTCGATTTTTCTTATGAAGTCAGCCGTGCCATAGCTTCTTGTGAAGGCGCGCTTCTTTTGATAGATGCTTCTCAGGGCGTTGAGAGCCAGACTGTCTCTAACCTTTACATGGCGATGGAACAGGATTTAACGATTGTTCCTGTAATCAATAAGATTGACCTCCCAAGCGCGGATTTGCCGAGGGTTAAAAAGCAGATTGACCACGATCTTGGATTGGACAGCGAAGATGCCGTTCCTGTGAGCGCAAAGACAGGCGAAGGCGTTGATGATTTGATGGAAGCAATCGTCACAAAATTCCCGCCTCCAAGCGGAGATCCCAACGGCAAGGCTCAGGCTTTGATTTTTGACTGCCACTATGACGAATACCGCGGAGTTATCATCCATATTCGTGTAAAGGAAGGCCGGATTAAAAAAGGCGATGTCATCCGCTTTATGTCAAACAACACTGACTACAAGGTTGACCAGATTGGCATTTTCAAAATCAACTACGAGGAAACTCCGTATCTTGAAGCGGGCGATGTAGGATATATTATTGCCGGTGTTAAGACTGTAAGCGATGTACGAGTCGGTGATACCGTAACCTTGGCGAGCGATCCGGCACCAGAGCCACTTGGAGGCTTTAAGGATGTAAAACCTGTCGTCTTCTCTTCGATTTATCCGATTGACTCAAATGACTATGAAGAACTCAAAGAGAGCATGGAAAAGCTCAAGCTCAACGATGCCTCATTGATTTATGAAAAGGACAATTCCCTTGCTCTCGGAAACGGATTCCGCTGCGGCTTTCTGGGGCTTTTGCACCTTGAAATCATCCAGGAACGATTGGAACGGGACTATGATCAGGCCGTAATCTTCACGGCACCGAGCGTTCAGTATAAAATCAAGCTCACCAATGGCACTGAGCAGATTATCGATAATCCTACGGAATTCCCGGAGACAAAAATTCAGGAAGCATGGGAGCCGTACATCAAGGCAACGATAATCACACCCACAGACTACATCGGTGCGATTATGAATCTCTGCACTGAAAAGCGCGGCATTCAAAAAAATATGACTTACCTTGATGAAAAGCGCGTTGAGCTTACTTACGAGATGCCGCTTGCCGAAGTTCTTTTTGATTTCTACGACAAATTAAAGAGCTACAGTCGTGGTTACGCATCTTTCGACTATGAAATCACTGACTATCAGCAGACGGACTTGGTAAAGGTTGACATTTTGCTCAACGGTAAGCCTGTTGATGCTTTGAGTCAGCTTGCTTATAAGCCGGAAGCCGCCGTGCGAGCCAAAAAGGTGTGCGAGCGTCTTAAGGGCGAGATAAGCCGCCAGCAGTTTAAAATTGCTATTCAGGGCGCAATCGGAAGCCAGATTATCGCGCGAGAGACAGTTAATCCAGTTCGAAAGGACGTTCTTGCCAAGTGTTACGGCGGTGACGTAACCCGAAAGCGAAAGCTCCTCGAAAAGCAGAAGGAAGGAAAGAAGCGTATGAAGATGATTGGTAACGTCGAATTGCCGCAGACAGCCTTCCTGGCAGTGCTAAAAGAGAAAGAAGAATAAAAAACTGTCACACAGATTCGATTTTCTTACAGAAAATCAGAAAATAAAATCTTAAAAAAATTGGAATTGCGTCGTAATTCTGAATCTGTGTGGCTAATTTTTAATTCCCATTTTTATGTCCTTCAAAAAGAAGTCGATTTGACCTCTGACCCGCTTTAAGAAGCTCAGGTCGGAGGTTTTGCATTTGTAGCCGTCCGGAAAGTGCAGAAAGAGATATTCCCTCGGTGCTATCAAGGAAGCAAGCTCTTCTTCGAAAGAGCATGAACAGCTTGCAACGTCATTTCCGAACATTAAAAGTTCTTTTATGCGGTTAAGGGCTTTTTCTTCGCTTTCAAGATATTCTTTGACAGCCTTTGATTTGCCATTCTCGTCATTATTAAGAGAGCTTTCTGGTTTTAGATTGCTATGTTTCTCCATTTCTTGCAAAGACGATGGAGAGTCTTGGACCGTTTCTAAATATGCTTTTAGTTTTTCCGAATCAATCTGCTGTATTCCAAGCGGAATACCCTGTTTTCCTGCATCGTAGAGATTTGGGATACAAGAAAAGGTGTCTGTGAAGCTTTTTGCATAGCCTTCGAGGGCAGTGTCTGTAAAAATTGGAATATTGTTCTTGCCAAAAATTTGCCTTGCTCCCGTGCGAAAGGCTGCGGCATAATTCTCTGCCGGATTGAATCTGTTTGTGCTGCTGAGGCGGGAGATATGTGCAGGTGCGTTTTTGGCGTGGGTGCGTCCAAGCGAAAAAGAAAAATCCAAACCGCTCATAAAAACAGGAACATTCACGTTTGCGCGCAAAAGAAGTGCGATGTAAACAGCCGTAAGACCAACCGAGCCGAGTGGCGGGACAAGCTGCGGAAAGAATTCTTTTTTAGAAAGATTTTTGAAAAACTGGGAGTCTGTGTATTTTGATGCAAAATATGTGACGGCATTCCGGGTGTGCCGGGTGACTGCTTTTCGGGAAGTTATGTCTGCGATTAAGAGAGATGATTTTGCCGTGCCTCCGATATATGCCTTTTCGATTGCAAGCTGACCTTCGACTGCGACAATGGCATCAATTTTGATTTTCATTGCTTTGAGCGAAGCCGAAGCTGCATCAACGGCAATCACGAAGCATTTTTCAAGCAACTGCTTTGGAATATTTGAAACTGTTTCTTCGATGCTTTCTCCGGCTCCGAATACAAAAATCGGCTTGCTTATTTTGTGTGCCAGATTCTTGAAGTCCAAAGCAATTGGCAGATTCGCAAGGTTTTTGAAAAGATTCCGTGAGTAAAGACGGCCAAGCTTGGTGAGAGTGATTCTGTTCTTCCAGAAAGATGCGATTGTGTTCTGAGAAAGGCTTGCAATCGCAAAATATTTTTCTTTTGAAAATTGCGTTCCTGCGCTCATTTCGATTGGAAGTGCACGGCGGAAAGTTGAAATGTGTGGCAGGGAGAGATCTTTGACGAGCCGCTCTCCGCTCAGAATGTTTACGATATATTCATTCTCTGAAAAAGGAAGAAGGGCGACCTTTTCACCCACCTTCCCGCTTTTTTTTAATTCCGCAAGTTTTTCTTCTGCGAATTCATGCAAATTTTTATCAGTTTCGATTCCAAGAACGAAGCAATCTTGTGGAAGTTTTTCAATAAGCTTATCAAGACCAAGCCAGAGGGCAGGGGAAAGAGAGAGAATCAATGTTCCCGGCAATATTGTAAGCGAATCTATTGCCCCTTCAATTGCGCGGCTCGGAGCGTATTTTGAATAGAGAAAACGGTTTTGATAAGAAACAGAAAAGCCCTGCGCGGTTTGAACCATGCAGGGCTTCTGCGGAATATTTAATTCCAAATTTTACTCCCTTTATTTTGAAAGGAATTTGTTGAAATAAACATCTGCTACATTGTTCTCAACTTTTGAGCTTGAAAGAAGAGCTGACTGTGCGCCAGACTGGTCATAGTCAATAACTTCGGTTTTAATTTTTGAAGTGCTTTCTTCTGTTGCTTTGTCATTCTGAATGCCTTTGAGCTGGAATACTGTAACGTAGTTGCTCATTACCATTGGCTCAGAAATATCGTTGAGCTTCATTGTGAATGCTTTTTTGAGGAAGTCTTCGTTTGTGCTTGCGCTAGCGTAAGCTTTTGCTTCTGATGAGTTGAGAGTGTCGGCGATTGAAGTGTTACCATAGTTGAGAGGGAATGCTGGAAGTGAAACTACTTCAACATCTGAAGCTTTTGCTGCAGCTTCGAAACCATCTGCCTTTGCTTTTGCTACGAAGTCATTTGCCTTTGCGATGAAGTAATCTTCAATTTTCTTTGATTCGTTTGTTGTGATGTATTTTTTTACTGCATCAACAGTTGCGGAATCATCGATATTTGCGGTTGTTTTATCGCCTGTGCATTTGTAGATTGAATATCCGTTGTTTGTTTTGATTACTTCGCTCAGAGCATCTTTTGCAAGTGAATCGATTTTTGAGAAATCCTCAGTGTTTGCGAGGTTCTCTTTGATTTGATATGTGAAATTCTCTTTGACTTTGCCGTTGCCGTCTGTGTAGTACTTTTCTGAATATTCAGAAACTGCGTCGTCAAAAGTGATTTCGTTGTTTGTAAGCTGACCTGCGAGCTTTTTAGCCTGAGCTTCTTCTTTAACTGTAATCATTGAAAGAGAATAGCTTGTGAAAAGATCGAGGTTTTCTGTGCCGAACTTTTTAACTTCTGACTCTGGATAAGCTGATTTGTCGAATGAAACTGTGTCGAATGAACGTTTTTCTTCGTTGAGGGAAGCAAGGAAGCTTGTTTCCTTTTCGCTTGATTTGAGGCCGAAGAACTCATATTCACCCAATTTCTTTGATGAACCGAAGTTGTCATCGCTGAAACGCTGCCATACAAGCTGCTTTGAAATATCGTTCTTCAAAGACTCTTTGTCAGCGTTTGAAACCTGGCTGTAGAGTTTTGGATCGTATTTTCCATCTGCATTAAGGAAGTATGGAAGCATAACTCGTGAGATTTCTGCAGCACTTGGCTTGTAACCAGATTTCTTTACAGCGTCTTTATATGCTGCTGACTGAACTGCGTTGTTGAAAGCGTAGCTATAAATATAGAAATATGCAGACTGGTCAAGCTCCTGACCCTGTCGCTGATAGTAGTTTGTGTAGTTCTGAACTGCGTTTGCAAAATCAGTGCCTGGAGCAAGAACGATATCCTTGCCGTTGTATTTTCCGAAAGAAATTCCATTGCCTTCGCCTGTAACTGCACGAATCAACTCTGTGCCTACTCCGAAAACAACGAAACAAATAACAGAAAGAATAAGGATGATTACAGAACCAACCCAAAGCATTTTGTTTTTCATAAGACTTTTCCTTATTTTATATTAATTGTGACAAATATTTTATCACGCTGACTTTCAACTGTCAATGAATACTGTCAATAGCAACAATAGTTTTTTAATGTTAATTTAGCTATTTTCATACTATTGTCATATAAAATAGTGTTTTTTCTCATACCGTCTTTCTGTAAAAGAGACTTATACTACAATCAGTATTTAAAGATTTGGAGAAAACGATGAACACTTCCGCTGTCCAGCATTATTCTTACGATAAATTTTGTTATCCGCTCAATAAAGATGAACTTCAGCTGAGCATTCAGACCGGAAATGACATCACTGCTGTTTTTTTGATATACGGGGATCCATTTGACTTTAAATTCAATGGAACTGACTGGGAATGGCAAAAAACTCGTGTTCCTATGGATGACGTTAAGCGTCTTTCTGATTCAATATTTTGGAGTGTTTCTGTCAGGCCTTATTACAAGCGATGCAAATATTTTTTTGAGATTCATTCTTGTGATGAAAAAAAATTTTTCTTTGAGGACGGATTTTATTCCGAAGGTCAGACAGAGTTGCAGAAAAATGCAAGTCCTTTTATTTTCCCGTGGATGAATGAATCAGACATCATCAAGCCGGCTTCTTGGGCAGAAAACACAGTCTGGTATCAGATTTTTCCTGCTCGATTTTGCCGTGGCGCATCATCTTCAAAAGAAGATTTCCTTCCGTGGGCTGCTTCCGATCATGCAGTTACAAATGAAGAGAGATATGGCGGAAACATTTCTGGTATTACAGAAAAGCTTGGTTATCTCGAAGATTTAGGTGTCAACGGCCTTTACCTCAATCCTATCAATCTTTCGGTCTCTCAGCATAAATATGACACTCAGGATTACCTCAAAATTGATCCGGATTTTGGAACAGAAGAAGATTTGATTCTCATGGTCAAGGAAGCTCACGCTCATTCAATGCATGTCATGCTTGACGGGGTTTTCAATCATTCCGGCTGGGAATTTTTTGCCTGGCAGGATGTTGTTCAGAACAGGGAAAAATCACGTTATGCCAGCTGGTTCATGGTAAACGACTACAATTTCCTTCCTAAGCCTTGTGACAATGCGGCAAAGGGATTTTATTTTTCATTTGCATTTGCTGACCGGATGCCCAAACTGAATACGAATAATCCTGAAGTGCGGGACTATTTTTGCTCGGTTTGTGAAACCTGGGTCAAAAAATATGACATTGATGCAATCCGACTCGATGTGGCGAACGAAATTTCACATACGTTCTGCAGGGAACTAAGGGAGCGGCTTCAAAAAATTAAGCCTGATTTTTTCATTGTTGGTGAAATCTGGAACAATTCACAACCGTGGCTTCGCGGTGATGAATTCGATTCGGTAATCAATTATCCTTTGAGAACAGCGATTGATCATTTTGCTTCAAATCCAGAAAAGAACGTGCGTTTTTTGGAAGAATCTCTCAATCAGTGCCTCACGCAATATGCACGGCAGACCGAGCGGGTTTTAATCAATCAGATGGACAGTCATGACACGATAAGACTCATCACAAAGAATGACGGGAACGCAGATATGACTTTGCTTCAATTCGCGCTTATCCTGGCATTACCGGGCTCTGCATGTATGTATTACGGCACAGAAATTCTGCTTCCTGGCGGAAAAGACCCTGACTGCAGACGTTGTATGCCTTGGAATGAAATTGAGGCGGGTAAATTTGCAGACGCTCATTCTTTCATGCGTTCCCTCGTGCATCTTCGAAGAAATCATCCGGCTTTAAGGAGTGATAAATTGTCGTTCCAGTATTTGAGCACGGATTTAAGTGGCAAGCATCGCCTTGTAATCCTCAGAAAGTTTGATGAGATTACTGGCGAAACTATTGACTGTATTTTCAATTTTGGACGGCTTCCGTTTACGCTAAAAGGTGAATTTTTGCCAAAAGAGGAGAGTGTTCTTTTATCTAGAAATATTGACGGAACTATTCTTCCGCCCGGAGCATTCATAGCAATCAATAAATAAGCAGATTCTAATTTTTAAGAAAACTTTATAAAAGAATTTGCTTTTTAAAATATTGATTGCTATACTGAATTTTATGGAAAATACACCTATAGTAACGAAGAATCAAGCGTATAGAGAGACGTTTCAGCGTGGTACAGTTGTTTTTCCTGTCCAATACAGTCTTTGTGACACAACTAATCCTCATTATGATTTGCCTTTGCACTGGCACAGCGAGTTTGAGCTTATCCATGTTATAGCGGGCAATTATAATATTTTCATTGAGGACAAAACTATTCAATTGGAGAAGAACGATCTGTGTCTGATTCCGGCCGATTTAGTTCATGGTGATTCTCAGGACAAGGGCATGGCTCTTTATGAGTCGATTGTATTTGAGATTGACCTTCTTCGTCTTCACAGCTATAGTCCGGACATATTTTTTACTGATATTTTAAACGAAAGCATAATTCTTAACAATTTTATCCCGGCAAAGCACACTGAAATTCTCGATGCTGCCAACAAAATTTTTGAATGCGTAAAACATAAGGATGAAGAAACTGGGCTTATTGCCGTGGGCTGGATGCTTATTTTCTTCGGCCTTATAAAAAAGAAGCGTCTTTACAGCGAAAAAAATCTCAATTTGTCGCGAGCCAAAGAAACAAGAACGGATCAAATCAGCAATGTCCTCAATTTTATCCGCAAAAATTACAATAAAGATTTGAATCTTCAGGATATGGCCGAGGCCGTTGCTCTTTCACCCAAGTATTTCTGCCGTTTGTTCAAGGAAAACACCGGTCACACCCCAATCGAATATCTCAACTGGTTCAGAATCAACCGTGCCTGCACTCTCTTGCGTGAGACAAATGAAAAATTGCTTGAGATAGCGATGGAATGTGGTTTTAATGATTTTTCGTATTTTACAAAGACTTTCCGTCGTTACAAAGGAATTACGCCTTCAAAATACAGAACATTTGACCCGGCAAAGGCAAAGGAGATTATCATCGATCCTGATTACCTTTGGGAAAAAAATCACCCGGAAGAGAATGTGGAGTCTTCCGGGGATTAAAATTAGAATTCTTTGTTAGAAAGGATTACTGTTGAATAAGCTGGAATTGTTATCGCTGAGATTGAAACTTCATCTCCTGTGATAACTGTTTCTGCCGCTTCTGATTTGAATGCAGCCTTAAATCCCTGATAATCTTTTGGAACTTCTACAGTCACTGCCTCGCCAGAAATATTTGTCATAACGAACGCTGTTTCTTCTTCGGACTTCATCTGCCATGATGAAACCTTGTCACTTCCTGTTCCTACAGCCATGAATTTTCCTGCGTACAGAGCCGGATGAGCCGTTTTTACGCGGATAATTTTTTTGTAGTGCTGGAGAAGTGATTCAGAATCTTTTTCCTGCACAGAAACTGGAATCGTCTTCAAGTTGTATCGGCAATCGCTGTCCGCAGCCCAGGTTGTCTGGAGTTTGTCTTTTGGTTTTCCTTCGGCGTTTGATTCATTCCAGAGCATCGGAGTTCTTTTTGTGAGGTCATCCGTGCCGCTTCTCATGCCGATTTCCTCACCGTAGTAAACGAAAGGAATACCTTCGGTGAACATGTAAAGGCTTGCCGCTGCTTTGCACATTTCTGCATTGCCCCGTAAGAGACCTGCGGCCCGTGGCTGGTCGTGATTTGAGAGGAACGGAGCATCGATATATTCAGGATTTGACTTTGCCATGCGACTGTAATCTGCCTGCATACCGTTTGCAAACGTATTGTTCCCGTCATCGTTGTAACGCAACGTGTCGATAATACGTGTTCCCATGTCAAAATGGAAATCTGAGCCGAGACCTGCCAGATATTGCGAGCGAATTGTATTGTTTTCCCAAACTTCGCCTACGTTATAACATTCCGGGTTAAGGCTCTTGTTATAATCTGTGATTTCCTTCCACCATTGAACGGCTTTTTCAGTTGAATTTGTTCCCGGTTCTGTTTTGACACTGTTGTATACATGGATTGCCGCATCATAACGGAATCCGTCAACTCCTTTGTCCATCCAGAACTTCATAATTTTTTTGAATTCAGCCCTTACTTCCGGGGAATCGAGGTTGAAGTCCGGCATGTTGAAGTCAAAAAGACCTGAACAGTAATTGCCTGTATATTTTTTGTCTTCGTGCCAGATAGTGTGCCCCAAAGCCTTTGCGTTGAGGTTGTATCGAGGATCATCGCCCTTTATCCAGCGGTACCACTTGTGGTGAGGATCTGCTGGATCCCGGCCAGCCTGGAACCATTCTGTAAAACGAGAAGAATGATTACAAGTCATATCGAGAATTACGGAAATGCCGCGTTTCTTACATTCCTGCAAAAGCCTCTCAAAATCTTCCATTGTGCCGTATTCTGGATTTACAGCATAATAATCATCGACATCGTAGCCATGATAACTCTGACTTGGATAAATCGGCAGAAGCCAGATTCCCGTGATGCCCAAATCAGTTGTTGTGCTGTCGTCGCCGTCATTGAGATAGTCGAGTTTTGCTGTGATTCCGTTAAAGTCTCCGATTCCATCGCCATTTGAGTCTGCAAAAGAACGGACAAAAAGACTGTAGTAAACGCCCTGCCTTGCGCCATTGGCCCTGCGAGTTGAAGGTTCAACGCCCTTTGCAATGGAAGAAGTGCTTCCGCAGCTTAATAAACTGAGGGCAAGAGCCGAAACTAATCCGGCTGCATAGTTTTTATATAGAAGAGATTTTTTCATTATTCTTTGCCTCCAGTACCTGCGAGAGACATAAGCAATGATTTCTGGCCTTTCACGAAGAATATGATGAACGGAATTGCTACCAAAAGCGCACCCGCTGCGAACATCGTGAAGTTATCGTTTGAGCGGCCGTTAATCAAGTCAAACAAACCGACAGCAAGCGTTTTCTTTTCGTCACTTCTCAAAACAAGGCGAGGGAAGATATAGTCCATCCATGGGCCTGTGAAACTTGTGAGCGCAAGAAAGACAATCTGCGGGCGGGCTGTAGGAACAACGACTCGGATGAATGCCGTAAATGGTGTTGCCCCGTCGATATAAGCCGCTTCCGCAATGTCTTTTGAAACTGTGTCGAAGTAGCCTTTCATAAGCCATGCATTGTAAGGAATACTGCCTGTCGCATAAACGAGAACCAGCCCCCAAAGTGTGTTGAGAGCATTGATTTTCCACAAAATGACATAAGTTGCGACCATTCCGATGAAGCTTGGGAACATCTGGAGAACGAGCATGGAAGCCATGACAGTCTTTTTGAACGGAAACCAGAATCGGGAGAAAATATAACCTGTGAAGCTGCAAACAAAAACCGTGATAACCGTGTTCATGCAGGCAACTTTGAGTGTATTCAGATACCAGTGACCGTAATTAGTCTCAGAAAAAAGCCGCTTAAATTGCATGAGGGAAAACGGCTTTGAAAAAGGAATCGTTCCGACCGCTGACAAAGAATTTTCCCTGATGAATGACGCGCTGATTGTAAAGGCAATCGGGTAAATAATCAGTAAAACCTGAATAATCAAAATGATTTTTAATAGCGAGAGTGAAAGGCCGCTTCCGTTTAGTTTGAATTTGCTGTTCATTATAATTCACCTTCCTTAAATGATTTAGTACGCATGAAGTTATACAATCCGAACGGAACCAATACGATGAAGACGAGAATTGAGAGAACCGAAGCGATATTGTACTGGTTTGAGTTCATGGTAAGTTTGTAAATCCATGTAATCAAGTTGTCTGTGCTTCCTGCTTGCGTTGCGATACTGAGGTTGAGTACGTCTGCACCCGCACCTGTTTTGAGTGAAGGACCGCCGCCAGTTAAGAAGAAGATTGCACCGAAACTGTTGATATTTCCGGCGAACTGCATGATAAGGTTTGGTTTGAGCTGATACATGACCATTGGAAGCGTAATTGATTTGAACTGCTGCCATCTGCTTGCACCGTCAATTCCAGCTGCTTCATAAAGAGATTTTGAAATAGCTGTCATTGAGCTTGTGACAAGAATCATTGAATAAGGGAAACCAATCCAGATATTTACAAGAATAAGAGTGACTTTTGCAAGGAACGGATCTGAAAGCCATGGTACAGCCTTGACTCCGATAGAATTGAGCATTACGTTAATCGGACCCATCGTACCGTTCAGAAGATTTGCCCAAACAAAGAGGGAAAGCATCTGTGGAATTGCATAAGGAAGGATGAAAACCGTTCGGTAAATCTGTGGAAGCTTGATTCGTTTGTCCAAAAGGACTACAGAGAAGAAGAAACCTACAAAGAAACAAGTGAATGTTGCGAAAATTGCCCAGATGAGAGTCCAGCTTGCTACATGACCGAAAGTTCTGAGCCATTCACCGTTACCAGTCTGAGAAGATGAAGAAAACATCGTCTTGAAATTTTCAAATCCAACCCAGTCAACAAGATTGTTAGGCGGAATATGGTCTGGTGAAGAATAGTTTGTGAACGCGACCAAAGCCGAGAACAAAAGAGGAACAACAGTGAAAAAAGCCATGAGAATGACAGCCGGAGCAATACCCATGATTGGGAATGAGTTCTGTGCGATGTCATTTCGTGTCTGTTGCCTTGTCGGGAATCTATTTTTTGCGACAATCTTTTCTCCGTCCTTGCGGGCATTAAAGATTGTTGAAATATACAAGAAAATAAATATTGCCAAAAGAATTACAACGATGAGACCGTTAATCATCATGAAGATTGAATGATCTCGTTCGTTTACCGGAAGCTCTGGATGCGGATCACCCAAAGTGATGAGACCCGTCAGACCACCGATAATTGTATTGTTACAAAAAACAAGATTTACAAAATCCAAGAAAAAGAAAAGCATTCCGTTTAGTGCGCGAAGAAGAAAATTATTGCCTTCATAGTAAATGGAATCAAAGAACTCGCCCGGAATGTATATGTCAAAAAGTCCTAGAACTATATCAATGAGAATATATGCCTCGAACAGCATCAGCAGAATACCGCGAAGGCGCTGTTTTAATACTGCGAACTGCCCAAGTCCCATATAGCAACAGGAAGCGCGCATAGCCTTCTGTGGAAGTTTTGGGTCAATTGATTGATTCGCATTAACTGTATTCGTAGTGGTCATGGTTCACTCCCTGTACAATTATAAATAAGCCAGAGCACCAGTTATATAGAAGAAAGTTGGTGATCTGGCTTTTAATGATAGTTTTTTAAATTTTATTTAGCACTGTCCATTGAGGCTGCGGCGCTGTTCAAGTCTGTTACAACATCATCGCCGTCCCAGATTCCGGCATAAGCTGCGCCCATGGCAGACCAGTATGTGTTCATCTGTGGAATTGTTGGCATTGGAATAGCGTATTTAGTCTGCTCGAGGATTCCGTTGCTCAAAGGATCATTTGTTGTGATGTCTTTGCGTGGTGGAATCTGTTTTGTAAGAGCAAATCGTTTTTCGAGGTTAGCTTTCTGTGTGAGGAAGTCTGCGAATTCAGCTGCTTCTGCCGGATGCTCTGTGTATGAGCTTACGAATGCAAGGCGTACGCCAGAGAATGAAGTTGCTGGCTGAGACATTCCTGGGAATGCTGGAAGTGGTGCGATACCGTAGTTCAAGCCAAGTCGAGAGAAAGCCTCAATCTTCCATGGACCTGTGATGAACATGGCAGCTTTACCCTGTGTGAATGAAGAATCACAGAAATCGCCTGTCATATCAGCAGAAGGAACATTAAGAATCTGTTTGCGGAGTGACTGGAAGTACTGAAGACCTTTGATAGCTTCCGGGCTGTTGATGTTGTGCTGTTTTCGGTCGTTTCCGTTTGGTCCGAAAAGCTGTGCACCATAAGAACTCATGAACATGTAGTCGAAGTAACCGTCTGCAACCGGCCATACCAAAGCATATTTTCGCTCGGCATCGTTGTTGAATTTTTTTGCATAAGCGATAACTTCATCCCATGTTTTTGGTGGGTTTGGAATCAAATCTTTGTTATAGAAGAGTGCATAAGTCTCGATTCCGATTGGATATCCGTAAGTTTTGCCGTTATACTTTGAAGCAACCTGAGCTGCATTTACGAACTGAGAGAGATAGTCTTTGTTTGTGTTCTCTGCAACGTGTCCGCCGTTTACCAGAGCTCCGATGTGGTCATGTGGTGCAACAAAAACATCTGCGCCAACTCCTGCAGGTCCGTCAAGCTCGATTTTTGCACGGGCATCTGTTGATTCAACGTGCTCGTATTCAATTTTTACGTTTTTATGAGATTTCATAAACTCTTTTGCGGCCCATTCAACATATTTTCTTGCTGAGTCATCTGATTCCCAAACTTTGAGAGTGACTTTTCCAGAAGACTTCTTTGAGCGTTCCTTTCTCGCAGCAAACATGTTGATTGGAGCGAGCATAGCAAGAGCCACTGCAGCACATACAATTTTTTTCATTTTTTATCCTCCTATAATCTACGGCAAACTGCCGTTATTTCCTGTTTTATAGAAAGATGCACAAGCCCGGAAAAAGTTTTTTTGTTTTGGAATCGTTTCCAATTTAAGACAAAAAAAATTTGGGGGATAGACAATATGAGCATTGCTATCCCCCGCGAAATAAACACAAAGGAGGCTATGCTTTCTTTCTGAATTTACTATAGACCCTTTTATGATATTAGGTCAAAAGATTTTTCTGTTTTTTTTTGAGAAAGTTCCTTTTGTTATAATTTTTTTGTCACTATCGTACAATTTTCACTTTTATGAATTTTGATTTGTTGGGACTTGAATATATGGAAGAAAAAATGTCAATGAATAATCTAGAAAAAATTGTATTTTATTAATGTTTTTATTAAAATCTTGCACTTTTTTATTGAAGAAAAGATAAATGCAGCTGATTTCGGGAAAGAAACCGTTTATTTAGCATATTTTGTAACTTATGGGAGACAACGTTTTTTTTGGTTGAAAGTGACCATTTTCTCCAAAATTATGACAAAAGGAACATTTTATAAAAATTTATAAAAAAAATTTTGAATAACTATTTTTTATGTCGTAACATTAGAAAAAATGCAGTTGGAAACGATTCCATTTTGTTTGAATCATTTTCGTATTTGCTAATAAAATATTGGAGGAAAAGATGAAAAAAGTAATTGGTTTCATCTCTATTTTGACGACATGTTCTGCTCTCATGTTTGCAGACATCTCGGCAAAAAAGCTGGATGATGGTTCCATTGAAGCAACATTCTTCTATGGAAACCCTCGTGCAACAGAAGTTCTCGTCGCCGGTGACTTCACTGACTGGCAGAATGCGGCATTGCCAATGGAGAAGGGTGAAAAAGGATTTACCCTCGTAAAGAAATTCCCAAAAGGAACAACAGTAAAGTATAAGTTCATCGTTGACGGAAGCTGGACAACAGACTTGAAGGCTCCGGATTTCGTAGATGATGGTTTTGGTGGTAAAAACTCACTCGGTGAGCTTGATTCTCTTGTCGGTGGTGGAAACGATTCCAATGCTAAAAAAGCAAATATCAAATTCATGACCTGGACAATGCTTGGCTCTCAGGCAAAATTCCTTACACAGGGTATAAATGACAAAACAAAGAAAGGTATGGACATTGACAGTGTTACTGTAGGTGCAAAAAGCTATGCTAAATTCAGCGGAAACGTTACACCTGAAATGCCAGTTTATGTAGAGCTTGCTGTTGCAGAGACTGAGCTTGATGACACACTTACTATTAACGATTCCTGGAAAAGGCCGATAGAATTATACAAAAAAGATGCTTCTGGAAATGGAACAAAAAAATTCCGACAGGGAGCAAGCGGTCTTGCTTCAAGCCCAGCAGCTTGGCTTTCAAATGCAAATGATAATAGCGACAGAAATGCAGATATGCAGGGTCCAGGTTCAAATCCATACCTTGGACACCTCAAGTTCGGCTTTGAAACTCCATGGGTAAATTACAGCACAGGTTTCAACTACGCAAAACAAGACAAACGAACAAAAATCCTTTGGACTACTATTGATGGAAACTGGGATGCTGGCTATCAGCATGTAGGTGGTTTCGCATCATTCAGCACAGGTACAAAAGCTCAGGAACTCTTTGCTGATAAAGGAATAAAACTTGATGCAGGTTTCGTTCCAAACAAGAGTGCAGATCGCAAAGGTACAAAATATGGCTACATTGGTTGGTTCGGTGCAGAACTTGAAAATGTTGGATTTACATTTGATTTCCAGTCAAATGGTATGTATGACAGCGATGTACTCTTTGAGGACGCTGTTGAGCATGACTTCATCTTTGGTATGAAAGAAAAACTTAATGCTGGCTCAGGTTCTCTCACATTTGCTGCACAGGGGCTTTTCGCAACACATCAGATGTCAAGCGACAAGTTAAGAGAAAAGAACAGTAAAGGTGTTGTTGATTATACAGGTTATTCAACAGATGTATTCTATCGTTCTGGTGATAATAGTGTTAACAACATGGCCGGTGAAGTTAAGTTGGGCTACGATGCGGCTGAAAAATCTTGGGGCGTTTCATTGGACTACCGAATGCGAGGAGCTGAGGCTTCAATGCTCTTCCTTCGTGAGAATCATGATGATGGTACATTTGATCTTTCAAATACTCTCGGTGTTCTCAATAGCCAGAACATCGGTTTCTCTGGTTACGCAAATCTTTTGGATGATGCCCTTTACATTGCTCTCGATGCAACAGCAGCTCTTCCTCTCAAACATCTTGATACTAATTCAGACGTTGTAAAAGGATACTATAAAGAATCTGCATGGTGGAGCGATGGTGCGGCAGGTTGGTATAACAAACGTTGTTCAAGCGAAATGGATCCTTTGTTCGGTGTAAAGAGCGGTGCAAAGATGAAATATGAGCCAACAATCGCTTACTATCTCACTGATGACATCAGTCTTACATTGAATGCTGGTCTCAAATACAATACATTCACCTATGATGATTTTGCAAAAGCTGCTGGAAAATCAAATAAATACAGTGCTTCTGACAGTCAGTTCTTATTCAACAATGCAGGTCTTACAGTTGAATGCAATGATGTTTCGGATGCAATTAAAAAGTTGAACATTTACTACGGTTTGGATAATGCAAATGATGTTCGTTTGTTCAACACTTTGGTTGCCGAGGCAACTCTCCCATTGGATTTCAAGCTCAGTGCTGCTTTTGGTCTCAAGACTGTTAAGAGTACAGATGCAGCTAAAGGTTATAAAGAAGACGAAAACACAAAATTTGGTTTTGCACTTGGAATTGCAAAGCAGATTAAACGCGTCAAATCTCCGATTCTTTACGCACAGTTTGTATACAACATGGATCCATACAAGAAATTCGGTGATGGACAGGATGGACTCGCCCTCAACGGTGCAAACGTAAGCGACCGCTGGGATGGAAATGCTGTAGGTGGTATTGATGCTGTTGACTATTTTGATGGTTATGCAGCTATTCGTGGCGGTGTCCGCTGGGAATTCTAGTTTTTGCTAAAGGAGTTTAATGATGAAAAAAATAATTTCATTACTTGCAGCCGGTGCGTTCGCTCTTGGACTTATCGGTTGTTCAGACGGCGGTGCCTTGCATGATACAGAAGCTTACGACCTTTCTAGCGGCGGTATTGCGGGTGCAATGCAGGGCTGGTCAAATGTCGTAAATTGGACTACTAAAGATATCTCAACAAATACATATACTTATGAATTTACAGCTACTTCTTCGGAAGTAGAGTGGAAAGTTCTTTTTGAATCAGGAAACTGGAACGGCGGAGCTTTTGGCGATGCTACAGTTACAGAAGCTGATGGAGAAAAAGGTGTTGCTTTGGTTTACGACAATAAGACAGGTGGTGGTGGAAACTGTAAGTCAACAGGTCTTACTGAAAATGTAAAATACACACTAACAATTAAAATTGATGGTGTAAATGCCACTGCTTCAATTAAAGGTGGAAAGACTGTCGTTTATCCTGAACTCAAAGGTTTCATCCTTCGTGGTGGAATGAGCAATTGGGGTAATCCTTATCTTGATAAAAATGACAAAGATGAGTATGAAGCAAAATCTGACATTGCAAACTACATTCTTAAACAGAGCAACAAAACAGATGAAGGTATTTACTACACAGTTTCTTATGTTGCAACTGCCGCAAATGAAGATTTTGCAATCGCCAACCTCGATTGGTCAGAAAAATATACTGGTGGAACTGTAGAAGCTGGCAAAGATTCATTCTCACCTCTTATAAAAGGTGATGAGTCTAACGCAAAAGTCACAAATCAGACTGTTGGAAGCACTTATATCATGACTGTGTTCATCGATCTTGATGGAAATGTCAGCGCAAAAGTTATCGAGAATCCTGCTGTCATTCAGCTCACATTCCAGATGACAGGTGCAACAGCTGGAACAAAATACTGGATTAATGGTGCCGCATTTGACGGATGGGATGCAAAATGGCCATACAAGGCTTGGGGTGGAGATGCAGCTTTTGCTACAGATACAGACCATGCAAAATATCGTGCTACGGCAGATGAAAAAGGCGTTGTAACATGGCCTACAATTGAAGTTAAGTATCAACGAAATGTATCTGTTACACAGGAATTCAAAGTTGTTGACATTGTCGATGCAAATCTTGAGGCAGGAAAGCCTTCTTTGGACCTTGCAGGCAATGGTGCATACACATTTACTCCAAAGGAAGATGGAAGCTGGCTTGTATTGATTGATTTGGCAAATTCTGACGAAAAATACGAATGTACAATTTCTCAGAAGGTTCTTTCAAACACTATCACAATGAAAGTTCCTGATGACATCGCAGAAAAGGCAAGTGTCAAGATTGATTCAAACATCTCTTGGTCTGGCGTAAAAGCAGGAAAGTGGTCTAGCGATGGCACTACATTCACTAATTCTACGCTTACAGTAACACCTGATAAAGCTTCAAAAACAATCGTGTTCTATGTTTCAAAGGATTATGGTGTTAGTGGAACTTGGGTTGTAGAGCAGGCTGCCGAAGGAACGAACTTCAAGTTCCAGTTCTCTGAGGACGGATATGCAGATCAGGGTGGTTGGTTCAACATCACTTCTGATGCAGAACAGACATTCGATTATGCACAGAAAAAATAAAAATATCATTCTGTGATAATTTTTAGATTGGGCTAGGGGTTCCTAGCCCAATTTTGCATATATTTATAAGGAGGTCTTATGAAAAAACTGTTGAAAAAATATGCCCTGTTATTAGCTGCAACGGCATTTATCTTCAATTTTGCGTCATGTAAAAGCAACGATGACGATGATGATGATAAAAAAGTTCCTGAAAAAGAGCAGGTAAATTCTGATGTAACCCCAGGAACAATAGGCGAGTTTCCTGCTTCTATAAAATCTGGTGCAGAACTTGTAAAAACTCTTGACCCTTCAAATCAAAATGTGATTCTTTTATACTATCGACCGGACGGACAATATTCAAACTGGGGCTTGTGGCTCTGGCCGGACGGCGGCGACGGTACTCCTGGCTGGGATGATACGTCTGGAAAATTCAAAAAAGATTCTTCAAGTGGCATTGCTTATATGGTGCTTGATTCTTCTCTTTTGAAAACTTCGACTGCTGCTCTTGCGGCAATCACTTCTAGTGCCAACCTTAATTTCATTATCAGGGACCTGAACTGGACTAAAGACCCTGGCGATGATCAGGTAATGGATTTGGCATCTGGAAACAAACATTTTATGGTAATCAGCGGAGACAAAAACGTGTATTCAATTACTGAAAATATGTCACCTTCATTCAGTTCTGTTTTAATGGAAAGCCCGACAACCATGAAAGTCGTTCTTGGCGTAAAATACGGACTTCAAACATCTGCGGACTCAAATGGATTCTCTTTGGTTGCTGATGATGGTTCTGTTATTGCTGTAAAAGATGTCGTAAATTATACAAATAAAACAGACAGGTCTAAGAATTTTACAGATACTTTGCTTGTTACTCTCGCATCTGCTGTTGACGCTTCAAAAAGCTGGTCTTTGCAGCATGAAAAATTCGGTAAGATTTCTGTAAATACAAATGCTGCTGTAAAGGAAAGCCTTAATGATTTCCTTTATTCAGATTCAGACCTTGGATTGACTCTTGATTCAAATGGTGCAACTTTTAAAGTTTGGGCACCTACAGCATCTGATGTAAAATTGCTTTTGTATGCAAGCTCAGAAATGGTGCAACTTTTAAAGTTTGGGCACCTACAGCATCTGATGTAAAATTGCTTTTGTATGCAAGCTCAGCTGATGTCGGAACATTCCAGAGTGCAACAGTAGCCGCTAAGGCATCTGGTTCAACTACTGAAAAAGAACTTTATGGAAAACCAGCTGTTGATCCGGTACAAATGACCTTTGACAAAAACACAGGCATCTGGACTTCTACACAAAAGGATTACAATGCCTATAAATATTATAAATATCAGATTGTAAATAACGGAACAACATATTACGTTTGTGATATTTATGCTAAGGCCGCTTCTGCAGACAGTATTGCAGCTCAAATTACAGACATCAATTCTGATTCTACAGCTCTTTACAACGGTACATACGATTCTACATGGGGAACAAAAGAAGGCTATTACAATCCTTTTGGTTCTACTGGTTCAGAAACAAAAACTTATAATGATGCAGTAATTTATGAAATGCATATCCGGGACTGGAGCCGTGCTGTCGTAACAGATTCAACCGGTAAATTCCTTGACATTGCAAATTCTGACAAAATCATTTCGTATATTAAAGACCTGGGTGTAACTCACGTTCAGATTATGCCTATGTTTGACTATTCTCAGGTAAATGCTGATGACGGCTACAACTGGGGATACAATCCATATCATTACAATGTTCCAGAGGGACGCTATGTTTCATCAGGTTATACAGATGGAACTCAGGCTGTCAAAGAAGTACGAACTATGATTGCAAAATTCCATGAAGCTGGAATTGCCGTCAATATGGACGTTGTATACAACCATACAAGTGGAACAGCAGGTGGTTCATTGTATGATTCTACTGTTCCGTATTATTACTACCGCATAAATTCAGACGGTTCTTATTCAAACGGTTCTGGATGTGGAAACGAAACAGACAGTGAAGCACCTATGTTCAAAAAGTACATGATTGACTCCCTTAAACACTGGATGCTTGACTATCACATTAACGGATTCCGCTTTGACCTTATGGGCTTGCACAGCACCGCAACAATGGCAGAAATTTATAAGGAACTTTCTGCGATCGATAAAAACGTAATGGTTTATGGTGAGCCATGGACTGGCGGTACAAGCCTTGTTAAAAACGGCGTTGACAAGAATAAAATTGATAATTGTGCTGATACAACAAATGCTGCAAACGGTGTTGCCTGTTTCAATGATGGAATTCGTAATGCCATAAAGGGTGCTGAATTCGGCGGTTTCGGAATCGGTCAGGTACAGGGAAAATTTGTTGATACTGATATTAACGCAGGATTGAGAGGAAATGCTTTCACTTCTGTTACAGGACGTTCTTTGAATTATGTTGAATGTCATGATAACTACACTTTGTTCGATAAACTTGACTACAGCCTCAGCTTTGATAAGGTAGAAGGCAAGGATGCAATTGTAAGCAGCTTCATTACAGTTGATAAGCTTACTGCTGATCAGCTTTCTCTCATAAAAGCACAGGATAAGCTTTGTGCGGCATTTGTAATGCTTGCTCAGGGTACACCATTCATCAATGGCGGACAGGAATTTATGCGTACAAAACGTGGAAATCCTGACAGCTATTCCGCAGATACAAAGGGCGGACAGAAATGGGATAATGGTACAGGTGAATTTGGCATCGATACTGTAAATACAGTGGATTTGTCATTTGTTGAAAAATATAATGATGTTTATAACACATATAAGGGACTTATAGCTTTAAGAAAATCTTCTCCTGTGTTTACAAATGCTACAAATATAAAGATTACAAATCCAAAACCTGGTGTAACACGTTATACAGTTAGTAATGCATCTGAAACATACAGAGTATTCTTTAATGCTACTGATGAAGCACACGATCTGTCGTCTGACACCACCGGCTACACAAAAGTCATCAATGTCACAAGCGGTACTCCAACCGAGAGTGCTTCATTGCCAGGTTCTGTTCCGGCAAAGTCATTCGTGATTTTGAAAAAATAGTTGCCTGTAAAAAATTGAGTTAGCCTCAGGGTGATTACGATTTCGGCTCACTGTGCATTATGCATGGTGGGCCGTTCTTTTTGTAGAACTGGCATTCACTT
>CACZYY010000006.1 GCA_902785455.1 uncultured Spirochaetaceae bacterium | reverse complement strand
ATTGTCGGAATGAGCGCAATCCACAAGAATGCCGTGTAGACGATTTTCTTGCCCTTGAATTTGAAGCGGCTCAAAACGAATGCCGTCATGCTTCCCGTGAGAACCGTTCCAATCCCCGAGAAGAAAATCAGAATCAGCGTGTTCAAGAAGCCGAGCAGCATGTTTCCCTTTGAAAAGGCGACGATATAGTTGTCGAGGAAAAAGCCTTCCAAAACTTTTACACGGTGGACGGTTGCGTTTTCCCCGCTGATTGAAAATCCTTCTTTCGCAAGGTCTTTTTGCGCACCCTTAGGAATGGCGATTGTGATTTCGCTCTCGCCGACTTTTCCTTCTCCCCTGCTGACGATTGAGCCGCTTTTGTCCGAAATCCAGACCGCATTATCTTTGTCCTCAATCGGGTCAACGACGAGCGTGAGTTTGCGGACTTCGTGCTTTTCGAGCATTTTTTTTGTGATGGTGAGTGTGCCGCCGTCAGCGAGATTTTTCGTTCCCTTCCATATCTCCGTGTTCGAAGTGAATGTGGGGAGCGCGAATGGCTTTGAGCGGTTGAATTCTTCGCTGGTCTTGAAAGAGCCAAGGAAAACCACCACAATCGGAAGAATGACACTCACTGCCGCAAGAAAAAGCAGGAGATATTTCAAATTCCTGACGAGTGCATTGTCACCGTATGAATTGATTCTGAAAATTTCGTGTTTCATTATGCGATTCCCCCTTCAGATTTTTTGAACATGCGGTTTTGGATTGCCGAAACCACAAGCACGATGATTGTAAGAACGATTGCCATTGCTGAGGCAAGTCCGATTTTGTTGAATTTGAAAGCCGTGTCCATCGTTCGGATGACGAATGTTGAAGAGCCGTTTCCGCCGCCTGTCATGATGTAGGGAATCTCGAAAACGCTCACCGCGCCCTTGACCGCAAGAATCATGTTGATTTGAATAACCGGCGCGATTCCGGGGAATGTAAGATACCAGAATTGCTGCCAACTGCTCGCGCCGTCAAGATTCGCCGCCTCGTAAATGTCCGACGGAAGCGACTGAATTGCCGCCACGAACATGACCACATTGAAGCCCATGTATCGCCAGATTGAAGTGAATGTGAGCGAGTAATTGACCATGTGCGGGTCGGTGAGCCAGAGAACTTTTCCGTCAAGCCCGATGAACTTCAAGACTTCGTTGAGCGTTCCCGTATCCTTGAAGAAGTAGAGGAAAATGAAGCCGATTGCGACTCCGTTGATAAGGTTCGGGAAGAAAAGCACTCCCTTGAAAAAGTTCGAGCCGCGAAGTTTTGTCGAGAGAATGACCGCGAATAAAAGCGCGAGCGCGAGCTGAATGAGCGAGCCGACAAAATAGTAGATGCTCACGCCGAATACGCGAAGATTCTCAGGGCGCGAGAACAGCTCGATGTAATTCTGAATCCCGATGATTTTTTTCTCACCGATTCCGTCCCATTGCAAAAAGCTGTAGAAGAACATATTCAGGATTGGCAGAAATCCGAAAATCAAAAGCAGCAGCACGGGAAAGAAAAGGAATGTGAAAATCACAAGCTTTTGCTGGCGTGCGAAGGACAATTGGTTTTTCATAAGCAACTCCTTTGATTGCGAAACGATTTGAAGAAACAATAAAGAAAACGGTTTCTTTATTGTTTCAGTATATCTCGACTTTTCTTATTGTCAAGAAAAATTTTTCATTTTTTTTACACTTTTTTGAGAGAGATAATCGCGCTTTGAAAGTCGCCCCAAAAGCGCGGAATAATAAGACCTGCGTTCATGAGCGTGTCGCCGCCCCAGTTTCCAAGCTCTTCTGTTATTCCGTTGGAGCGTTCCATGCTCACCTGATAGCGGATTTTCTCGTTCAAGCCGCAAAGACGCACTTTCCGCGAGTGGAAATTCGGGCGGTTCAAGACTTGCACCACGATAAGCAGCGCCTCGCTTTTGTCTTTTGAGGCAAAAAGCCAGGAATCCCATTCGTGATTTTCCGCGAAAGAGGCGATTCTGTAATAGTCGCCATTTTGCATGAGGAAACAGTTTCGTTTGTACAGCTCAACTTGATGCGGAACGAGGGAAATTTCCGTTTCGTCAAGTTTTGTCAAGTCCAGCTCGTAGCCGAATGTTCCCGAAAGGGCGACGAAAGCGCGTGTCATGAAAGGCGTTTTTCTGCCGCACGAATGATTGGGGCTTGCCGCGATATGCGCACCCATGCACGACGGCGGATAGACAAGCGCGGTTCCTTCTTGAATCGCAAGCCGTTCAATCGGGTCCATGTCATCGCTGCACCAAATCTGCGGGCTGTAATACAACATTCCCGGGTCGAACCTCGCCCCGCCGCTTGAACAGTTTTCGAGGAGCAAATCAGGAAATGTGCTGACGAGCCGATTTTGAAGCTCGTACAATCCGAGGACATAGCGATGATGAAGTTCGCCCGCGCGTTCTTGTTTGAAAGACACGCTTCCAATGTCGGTGAGCGCACGGTTCATATCCCATTTGATATATGCGATTGGGGCAGAGCGAAGGATTTTTACAACGGACTCAAAAATGTAATCCCACACTTCCTTGCGGCTCAAGTCAAGCACATATTGGGTACGGCAGAGCGTGGCTTTCCGTTCTGGTATGGCTATTGCCCAATCGGGATGCGAGCGGTACAAATCAGAATCAGGCGAAACCATCTCAGGCTCGAACCACAATCCGAATTTCAGCCCGAGCGAATTCACTTTTTGAACGAGATTTTCAAGCCCGCCCGTGATTTTCGATTCGTTCACAACCCAGTCGCCGAGCGAGCAGTTCGCATCATTGCGTTTGCCAAACCAGCCGTCGTCAAGAACGAGCATTTCGATTCCGCACGAGGCGGCTTTTTGGGCGATTGAAAGCAGTTTTTCCGTGTTGAAGTCGAAGTAAGTCGCTTCCCAGTTGTTGATGAGAATAGGCCTCTCCTTGTTCTTCCACGGACTTTTGATAAGGTGCGAATTCCAGAGCGTATGGAAAGTCCGTTGCATTGCCCCAAGCCCCTCGCTTGAATAGACAATCACGGCTTCGGGCGTGGTGAATCGCCCTCCGGGCGCAAGAAGCCAGCTGAATCCCTCGCTGTGAATGCCAGTGACGGCTCTCACGCTGTCGAATTGATTTACTTCCGCCTGAGAAAGAAAATTGCCGCTGTAGACAAGGCTGAATCCGAAAACTTCTCCAGTCTCATAGTCAGCTTTGCACGTGGCGAGCGCAAAAAAATTGTTTTCTTGGTGGCTCGTGATTCCCCGCAGAGAAGACACGCTCACTCGCCCATGATGAAGCGGAGTGCGCTCAATATGCCTTTCCCTCGCCCATGCTCCATGGAGCGACACGAATTCAAAATCCCTGTCGTCCATGTCAATGCACGCGGAATAAGCCTTTGTGAGCGTAAGATTTTCGCTTCCAGCGTTTTCAATGACCGCGCTCCGAGCCACCGCGTCCAAGCCTTCAAAAATGGAGTAAAAAAGAGTGACACGAAGATGCAAAGTCTTGTCAACGCAGTGCAGAAGAAGCGTTTTTGAGTCTTTTTCGCTCCCCCATGTGGCGGGCAAGCCTTCAAGCGCAGGCTTCCCACTGATGATTTCGTAGCTCTCAAAGGAAAGCTGGCAGCCGTTCTGACCGAGTGCGTTGCTCACATTCAGACAACTCTCACGAAAATCGCCTGTGCCGCCCGCAGGATATTCCCACGGAAAGGCATCATTGAAGATTGCGCGGTCGCCCTCGTTTTCTGACGGCACAAAGGGCGGTTCGTGAATGCGGAGAAGGTGAGAAAGCTCGTCATCAGAGGAAAGTTTTTTCCCGTAATGGATATGAGCGACACAATTTTCAGAATCAACGATTCCGATATAGTAGCCCGCGTGGGCAGTCTCAATGCTGAACACGCGGTTTTCTTCATTATAAGAAATGTTCATTTAGTTTATATTACGATTTTTTCGTGCTTTAGACCAACGTTTGTTCCAGTCGTCCATAATCTGCTCGAAAGTCTCGTTTGTCGTTCCCATCGCCGCATCAACAATTCTCTTCTTTTCGGGGTCACTCCAGAAACCGATTTCAGATTCCTTGTCGAGCGTGTCGTACAATCCTTCTTCTCCGACAGGCGGCTTGTTCATCTCGAAGTAAGTCACGCCCAATTCGTTGAATGAGTCCAAGACCGAAGGATATTTTCCGCCTTTTACGGCTGGAATCGACTCGTTGAATTCGACCCAATCCGTTTCATGCACGAGGAATTCAATCCATGCGCGGGCAGTCGCCTTGTTTTTGCTGTGGACATTTATGCAAAGCGGCGTGTCGAGCGAGGCTTCGGCATATTTCTTGCCGTTGACTTCCGCCACCATTGGCATATAGCCGATGTCATCGGGATTTGAGGCGAGGTTTTTAATTTGTGTGATTGCCCAGCTTCCCAAGACCATGCAACCGATTTTCCCGTCCGCAAGCTCTTGTTTGCTCATTTCCCAGTCAGAGGCAAGCATGTCGCGCTCGCAAAAGCCGCGTTTGACCACTTCGTACATGAGTTTGTACAGCTCGTAATGGGCAGTTCCCTTTTGGAAAGGCTCGCTTTGGTGAACCATTTTGTTTTTATAATCAGTGTCGTCCGTGAACGCCGTGACTCCGCCCTCCCACTGAACGAGTGTCCAGCCTGCGGGATAGTTCATGAAGATTGGAACTGCGTCCGTCTTGTCTTTGATTGCCTGCAAGGCGGTGTAAAATTCTTCGGTGTTGCGGGGAGTTTTTGTTATGCCGGCTTTTTTGAACACTTTCTTGTTGTAGACGATTCCACCGCCCACGACTCCCATGACAGGATAGGCATAAGCCGTTCCCTGATAGTCAATTGCGTTCGAGCCTTGCGTGAAGTTGAATTTCTCGTTGAATTCCTGGATTGAACCGAGTGGCTCGAAGTAACGCGGGTAGTCGATGGTCTGAATCCCAGGCTTGCAAAGCACATCGCCGTATTCATTCGTTGACATTCGCGTGCGGACTGTGCCTTCGTAGTCGGTTATTGCCTCGAATTCAACATTCGTGCCGGGATATTTCTGCTCGAATGCCTCTTTGTACTCCTGAAACTTTGTGTCCACCACATCGGTGCGATTTGTGAGAACGATAATCGTTCCGCCGATTTTGCCTTCTGCCGCAGCCGCCTGCTTTTTCTCGCAGCCAGAGAGAAGAAGGACGCTTGCCGCCAAAGCCAGCGCAAGAGCTTTTTTCCATTTCAAAATAATCATAATAGCCTCCTTATTTTTAGAAAAACGAATTGCTCAGATAAAGAAAATCGGTTTCTCTTGTATAATAGAACTGCTCTTATGCATTGTCAAGAAAAAATTTCATAAAAAATCATTTTTCTATAAAATTGTCATAGAACTGTATTTTTCAGACATAAAAAACGAAAAAATAAAAAAAAATCAGTAAAAATAAGCAAAATTCGCAAAATTTTATTTGACAAATCAGAAAAGCGGGTGTATCAGTGTTCTTAGATAAAGAAAACGGTTTCGTAAAGTTTCTTGTATAAAGTTTCATAAGGAGGAAACGATGGACAACAGATTCAAAAAGTTTGCGCTCTCCGCCATGGCTCTCATGCTCACGGCGACGGTCGCAAACGCAAAGCCAAAGGTGGACAAGCTTGAAAGCTTCGAGAAAGGCGCGGGCAGCTGGACTGCCGTAAAGACAAGCTGGGGCGACGGCGACAAAAGCACCGCTGTTGCCGCAAGCTCGGACTGGGCGAGCGACGGCAAGCAGAGTCTCAAATGCTCGTTTGAGCCGACGGCTGGCAAATCAAAAGAAAGCGCGACATTCTTCACGGAAAAAATGGCTTACACGGACATTTCACCGTATGACGCGATTTCATTTGAGGTCTACAACCCCACGAACAGCAAGATTCAGGTTGCACTCGCCCTCACCACGGGCAGCGGCTGGGATTGGTTCGAGAGCAAGGAAGTGGACATTGCGCCAGGCGAAAAGAAAACTGTCCGTATGGAATTGTACGAGGGGAGTTTGAAGGCGGCTTCGTCAAACTGGCAGTATTCTTCCGACCTTGAAAACTCGGACGATTTGCGCCGCGTGGCAGTCAAATTCTTCATTCCCGAGGGCGTGAAGGAAACATTCGCTTACATTGACAACATTCAGATGATTGTCGAATAAGACTGATATTCCAAATGCGAAGGATGTCATTCCGAATTTATTTCGGAATATATCAAAAAAATAGGAGAACAATTATGAAAAAAATCGCAAAATACGCGTCTTTTTTGGGAATCGCAGGGCTTTTGCTCGCGCTTGCCACAGGATGCGATTCTTACAAGGACGATGAGGACTTCGGGGAAGCCGCTCTTGTCGCGGAGCAGAATGAAGCCGTAAGGGCGGTAACTGAATCTGACACATGGAAAAGCGCGGAATTCTTCGTGGTGGCAAAGTGCGGTGCGGGCGGATTCAAATTCCCGGTGATGTACACGGCGGACGAGGCTAACATTACTGCCGTGAGCCTTAAAGTCATTTCAAGCAAGAAGATAAATGTCCTGCAGCCTTTTCTGAATGACGGCTGGAAGCAGGGAAATGACGCGATTGACACCGAGGCAGGCAAATGGGTGACGGTCACTTCAAGCGATTCTGCCGCTCACAAAGGCGCGGGAGTTCAAGTTTATGACAGTACCGCAGAAGGAATCTATGTGTTCGGCATAAAAGATTTCAAAGTGACGACCTCATCAGGCACAAAAACGATTACGGCCTCTGATTTGGACAAAAACTGCGACCTTTCTTGGGGCGGAAACAATGTCTACGCGAAAATCCAGAAAAACGAAAACAAGGTCGTGGACGAGAATGAAAAAGCCTTGTCAGACTTGCAGGACGAGGTTGAGAAATTGAAGGGCGAACTTGAAAAAATGAAACTCCCTGCCGCCGTTCAGCTTTTGAAATCTACTTATTCGGACGCGGATTTCTTTATCAACGTTCAGGACGCTTCTGATGTTGGTGATGAAACCGAGAACAAACCAAAAATCGGCTATGACAAAGAAAATGGTACAAAAATCAAAAAGATTGAAGTCTCGGTCGTGGGAACAGAAGAGTGGTGGCTCAAAGCTTACTGCAAGCCAGCGACCGCTTCAAACGCTTGGGGATGGGCAGATAATGGCGGTGCGAACAATGTAAAAGACAGTTGGGGCAAAATCACCTATGAGCCTGAATTTGAAGCAGATGTGACTGGCTGTTCTGGTGGCGGAATTACTTGGTATAAGAAAGGCAAAATCGGCTCAGAGTCTGTTGCATTCGCGGTGAAGGATTTTGTAATCACCTATTCCGACGGCACCACGCTCAAAATCGATGCGAGCAATGTTGAGGATTATCTTGGCAATGACGGAAAAGGCAAAGTTACGGCTTATGCCAACTAAATTCAAAATCGAGGAGTAAGATATGAAAAAAAGATTTATCGCAGGCGCGACTATTGCGGCATTGGCTCTTTCTTCGCTTGCCGCTGACACTGAGGACATCAAGACGAACGCATGGTTCGACCTTAAAACGCACACAACGCTTGGCTACAACCTTCAGGAAAAAATCTTCGGCATGGAGTCAACGATTGACCAGGCGCAAGTTTGGTGGGAATTTCTTCCGTATGCCACGCGCGGGGTGGAGGAGAGCAAGGGAGACGCACTTTCGGCTTCGGTGAGAATCGAGGGCTTGAAATACGCCTTCAAATTCTACAACGAAAAGAAAACTTACGAGGACAATAACAGCCAGGGCGACTACAATGTGGGCGACGACTACAAAAAAACCACAGGCTGGCGCGAGAGACCCGGCATGACCGATGACAAGGACTCGAATTATTTTGTCTATGACAGAATCGTTTCGGAAGTAAAATGGCGGAATCTTTTCCTGAATTTCTACAAATATGATTATGAGAACGGATGCCCCATCGGCTTCGACAATGCCAGCTTAAAATCCCTCTTTGATGATTTCACGAATTTCCGTATTTTTGACAGCGCGAAGGACGACAACGTGGGAATCCTTTACTACAACGGCATCAGAGACTCGAATAATTATCTGGGGCGGGGAAACTACGGAATCACGGGTGTGATTTCTGCAGGAGTGCGCTACGACAAGTGGAACGCGACTCTTTCTGCGGGAACTCCAGGTTCATGGATTGCAATCAGCGACGAAGCCCCCAAGAACATCAAGCAGGGCAAGGCATACCAAAAGCTCAACGCGGAGAACAAGGCGGTTTTCCAGCTCGACACCGAATTCTTGCCGGCCGAGAATTTGAAAGTCAATGCTGATATACTCGCCACTATGAATTTCAAGAAAAAGGCTGACGACCAAGCCGCTGCTTCTTCAATCTACGGCGACAGCTCTGATCAGATTCCTTATGACATCTATACGGGCGGCATCGGCGTGGAATATGACTTTGACCTTGAAAAAGGTACTCTTTCTCCCTATGCTGGCTTTGACTTCCGCTATCTTAAAGCTGACGAAAAGGCATTCAATAATAAGAAGGGCGAGAGCGACAGTCAGTTTGAGGGCGGCTTGGGAATCGCTTATTACTGGCGCGGCAAGGATTTCAAGTACAACAACAATACGCTGGATTACTGGGGCAGGCAGTTCCCCGTGGGCGTGTCGCTCGGCATGAACTCAGACCAGAACGGAATCGCGAATCTCGTCTTCTCGGTGTACGAAAAGCCTGACGCGGACGCGCTCATCCCGAATCTCGGCGGATTCTTCGAGTTCGAGATGGTGAATCTGTTCCGCACGGGAGACAAAGACGACAAATTTGACGGCGCGAAAGACAAAGATTGGAAAAAAGACAGCGCGTTCTTCATCGCGGGTCAGCTCGAATATCTTATCAATGTGCCTGTTGCGAAGCGAAAGACAATGGCGGTCAAGCCGTACATCTTCGGTCGCTTGATTCAGCAGCGAGACGGCGATGGCTATCTCACGCGTGAATATGATTTTGACAGCCGCGTAGGCGTAACCGTAAATCCGTGCGCCCGCTTCAACATAGATTTGCGCTACGAGCGAGCGGATGTGCTTTGGGATTTGGAAGGAAAGGACAACGAACTTGACAAAGGCTGCCTGACCTGCCGGTTCGATGTGCGGTTGTAAGGGGATGCCTCCTCCTCCTTTTTGATGTGTGGGGGAACGGGTCGGATTTTGCAGCGAGATTCGGCTTGTTCCCCCTTTTTTGAAAATCTTATATATATGAAGGAAAACGCTATGAAAAGAAAAATGAATGTAATTTTAGTGGCTACGTTTTTGTCTTTCGGCCTTGTTTTTTCTTCCTGCCAGTCTGACGATGTTTCTTCTTCGGAATCTTTGCAAAAGGACGGTGTCTACATGCCTGAGAAAAAATCTTCGCTCTCAATTCCGGCTGGAAAATCAGATTCAGCGAAACGCCTCATGCGCTACATCGCCGATTGTCAGACGAGCGGGAAAGTCCTTTCAGGTCAGCAGGATTTGACTTGGGATGACAATTACGACCAGCTGGGGAAAGTCTACGAGGCGGTGGGAAAATATCCTGCGCTCGCGGGCTTTGACTTCATGAACTATACGCAGACTTCTGGCGGTTCAGGGCAAAAACAGACCGAAGAGGCACTTGAATTCCTCAAAAAAGGCGGAATCGTCACATTCTGCTGGCACTGGCGCGACCCGAGCGGAGCGACAAGCGAATTCAATTCCGAAAAAATGAAATACAGAATCCCTTACAGCGCACAAAGCGAGAGCGGGCTTGACGAGTCGAGCGATGACTTTGCGAAAATGAAATCTGACATGGACAAAATCGCGGCTGAACTCACAAAGATAAAAGAGGCGGGCTATCCCGTTTTGTGGCGGCCGTTCCACGAGGCGTATGGCAACAAAGACGACTGGGGCGGCGCGTGGTTCTGGTGGGGAGCTGGAATCGGAACGAGCGACGGCAAAGGCGCGAAGCGAAAAGAAGCCTACCTCGCGCTTTACAAATTCATGTACAAGTATTTCACAACGGAAAAGGGCTTGGACAACCTGATTTGGGTGTGGAACGCGCAGAACGAGGACTGGTATCCCGGTGACGAGTTCGTGGACATCGTTGCCTACGACAACTACGACCTGAACGCGATAAACACACAGTACGAAATGCTCAAAAGGGTAAGCGGCGGCGAGAAAATCATCGCGCTCGGCGAGAACGGCACGATTCCGAATGTATCAGCCATGAGCGGAAAATGGGTGTACTTCAACACATGGAACGACCATTCTTCCGACGAAAGCCAGTGCTTTTGGAGCGCGGAGAAGCACAACAAACTTTCGCACCGCAAGGAAGTGTACGAGAGCGAAAAAGTCATCACGCTGGACGAACTCCCCGACTTGAAAGCGTATTAGTCCGAATGTCGTCTGAACAACGAAAGAAACGGTTTCTTTTGCGTTTCTTGATTTTGGGAAACAAAAGGAATATAATGAAAAGCGTTATGAACTACACGATTGCAGAAATTTCAAAAATGGCGAATGTCGCTAAAAGCACGGTCTCAAAGGCTTTGAACGGTCAGAAAGGCGTGAGCGAGGCGAAGCGGCAGGAAATCTTAAAGCTCGTGGGCGATATGAATTACCGCCCGAACCTTGCCGCCCGTGCGCTCGCCAAGCGAAAAACAGAGACAATCGGGCTTATTATTCCCGCTGATGTCGATTACACTCTGAGCGGTGTATATTGGTCAGTGATTATTGCCGCCGTGGCTGACGAGGCTTCCAAGCGGAACTACAATCTGCTTCTGATTATGCTGAATGCGGACAAGCCGCTCAAAACGCTTGAAGACACAATTCTCAAGCAGAGTGTTGACGGTCTTGTTATCCCTGCCGAGCTTTTGAACGCACAGGCTTACACGATGCTTTCTTCTTCGGATATGCCATTCGTGCTTCAAGGGCGGGCATCGTTCGCAAGCCATTGCTGCGTGGATGTTCGGAGCGAGGACGGAGCGTTTCGACTCACAAAAAAGCTTGTCGAAAAAGGCTTTTCCCATATCGGTTGCATTGCGGGTCCTGAGAGCTTTTTGTATACGCAGGAACGAATCGCCGGCTTCAAAAAGGCTCTTGCTGATTCTTCTCTCGAAAACGATGTGATTGTCACCACGCGCTATTCAGAAGAAGCGACTAAAGAAAGTGTCCGCCGCCTTTTGGACGAAAAGCCAAATCTTGATGCGCTTTTCCTTGCGGCTGGCGGCGAATTCGCGTTCTATGTATTTGAGGTGCTTCAAGAGCGGGGCGTGGACATGTCACACTTTGGAATCGCGGTCTTTGACGAGTACAGACCGTTCCATTTTCTTCCGTTTCCTGTGATTGCGGGTCGCCAGCCAATCCGCCAGATGGGAAGTCAGGACGCGCGGAATCTATTTCAGCTCATCGAAAAGGAAACTCCGCCGTCGTTGTCGCTCTTCGACATTGAGATTCTTGAAAGTTAAGAAAACAAATTCAGTAAAAACGAGGCAAATTATGGAATTAAAAGGAAAAAAGATTCTTTTTTTGGGTGACAGCATCACCGAAGGCTGGGGAACTTCCTCAAACGAAAAGATTTTCTGGTCTCTTCTGTCTTCGCGAGACGGGGCGGAGGTCACGGGCTACGGAATCGGCGGCACTCGGATTGCAAGGCAGAAACTTCCTTCCGAAGAAGCAAAATATGACCAGCATTTCGTCTCCCGTGTGGAGGGTATGGAGTCTAAAGCCGATGTGGTCGTGGTCTTTGGCGGCACGAACGATTACGGTCACGGAGACGCGCCGATTGGCACTCCCTCAGACCGCACGGACGGCACTTTTTACGGAGCCTTACATTGCCTGTACCTCGCACTGCTCAAAAAATATCCCGCCGCGCAGATTGTGGTTATGACACCTCTTCACCGCGAGGGCGAGAACAATCTTTTGAACGATTTCGGCTTGCGCAATGTCGGCTTTCTTTCTGATTATGTGCGAATCATCAAGGAAGTCGCCGCATTTTACGCACTGCCAGTGCTTGACCTGTACTCTTTGAGCGGAATACAGCCCGATGTCCCGCTTTTAAAAGAACGCTACGCGCCCGACGGACTGCACCCGAATGACGCGGGGCATGAGCGAATCTACCGTTTGCTCCGAGATTTTTTGATTCGGCTTTAACGAAGGATTTATGTGAATATGAGCGACAGAATTTTTGAGCCATCGAACCCGAACGCTCAGGACTGCGTAAAAAATGTGCTGAAATACTTGGCAGAAATCAGCGGCAGAAAAATCATAAGCGGGCAGCACACGCAGAACCACGCGCAGGAAGAGCTTCATTTTATTGAAAAACTCACCGGGAAAAAGCCTGCTTTGCTTGGTTTCGAGCTTCTTTCGTATTCTCCGAACATCAATTATCTTGATACAGACGAGGAATGCATGGAAGAAATCCATCAGAATTACGGAACGCTGGAAAAGGCATGGGAATGGGCGGCTCAAAAAGGCTTGCTCACATTCACCTGGCACTGGTTTTCGCCGCTGGGTGGCAGGTCAAAGTCTTTCTACGCGAAAAACACTGATTTTGACATCCGAAAAGCCGTTAATGAGGGGAGCGAGGAGTACAAAGCCACAATCAGCGACCTTGATGCGATGGCTGGAATCCTTCGCCCGTTCTGTGATGCGAAAATCCCGATTTTATGGAGACCGTTGCACGAGGGGGACGGCGACTGGTTCTGGTGGGGAGCAAAAGGCGGAGACGCACTCAAAAAATTGTACAGAATTATGTACGAGCGATTTACGAAAATCCATCATCTTGACAATCTGATTTGGGTGTGGAATTCGCATGTTCCTGAATTTTACCCAGGCGACGATGTGACAGACATCGTTTCCCGGGACATCTATGGGCCGCCACATGCTCATTCGGGTTTCAAAAAAGAATTCAAGGAGCTTGAAAAAGTCACGAGCCAGAAAAAAATCATTCTTCTCGCCGAAAACGGAAGCATGCTCGATGTGGACGCGGCTTTGGGCGAAGAGCTTTGCTGGGCAAGTTTTATGACTTGGTCGCACGAATTCTGCCTGACCGAGCAGTACACTAATTTCTCAGTCGTGAAGAAAGTGTACTCCTCGCCGAATTTGATTACAAAGGAAGATTTGCCGGAATTGTATTAGGGCTGTGTAGGCACGGAATTCAGTTTTTAGGCATACTGCGGTCAAGAGAGCCTGTGTAGCTTGTGTACAAATGACCTTCAGGTAAAGACCGGAATGTATATCGACAAGACGATGATGATAGAAGAAACGAACTGGCGGCTTGACAACCCGGACTTCAAGTTCGTGTGCGTTTCCCGCCCGCGCCGCTTCGGCAAATCCATTGCCGAGGACATGCTCGCCGCCTATTATTCCAAGGGCGCGGATTCAAAGGAGCCTATTCTGATGTGAATTTCAGCGAGTGCGAGAACCTTTCCGACTACATTCAGAAAGTCTACGCCGAAAAGGGAGAGACCTTCATCGTCATAATAGATGAATACGATGTGCTGATCCGAGAGCAGGTGGGCGACGACGAATTCAAGCCGTACTTGGGATTCCTCAACTCTCTCTTCAAGAACGCGGAGCTGAAGCCCGCAATCACGCTCTCTGTGCCCTCTGTGAGAAATTTCAACTCCAGTCCCCGCGGATTGAGGTTTTTATGAAAAAATAAAAAAAGTGATAGTATTACTATCAAAATGTTTGAATTTCTATTGACAAATTGTGCAAGCGGTTGCACAATAGTTTTATGTGCATCTATACTGAACTTAACCGACTGGCCGCCTATGGATTGAAGGCTGGGCTTTTTGAAAAACAGGACTTGATTTTTATCAAGAATCAGCTTCTTCTTCTTTTGAATCTTGACGGATTTGAGAACGATGATGATGTTTCCGCTCTTCCCGAAGTCGAAATTTCTGACCTTGAGGGTATTCTCAAAAATATCCTCGATTATGCCGTTGAAAAGGGCTTGACTGGCGGCGAGGGCGTTGTTTACCGTGATTTGTTTGACACCCGCCTCATGAGCGTCATGGTTGACCGACCGAGCAACATTGTCAAAAAATTCAATACGCTTTACGAAAAATCTCCAAAAGAGGCCACAGATTTCTTCTACAAGCTTTCTCAGGATTCTGACTATATCCGCCGTTACCGTGTCTCAAAGGACTTAAAGTGGATTTCAAAAACGCCATACGGAGACATGGATATCACTATCAATCTTTCTAAGCCAGAAAAGGACCCGAAGGCAATCGCCGCTGCCAAACTCATGAAGCAGGCGGGCTATCCTAAGTGCCTTTTGTGCAAGGAGAACGAAGGGTACGCTGGCCGGGTCAATCATCCTGCACGCGAAAATCACAGAATCATCCCGATTGAGCTTGCCGGAGAAAAGTGGGGATTTCAGTATTCGCCTTATGTTTATTACAACGAGCACTGTATCGTCTTCAAGTTCGAGCATTCGCCCATGGCAATCTCCAGAAAAACTTTCGAGAGACTTTTGGATTTCGTAGAAAAATTCCCGCATTACATCCTCGGAAGCAACGCTGACTTGCCGATTGTCGGTGGCTCAATTCTTACGCACGATCATTTTCAGGGCGGAGCGTATGAATTCCCGATGGCAAAGGCTCCTGTCGAAACAGAATTCACTGTCAAAGGCTTTGAAGATTTAAAATGCGGAATCGTAAAATGGCCGATGAGTGTAATTCGTGTCGCAGCTTTCAAAAAAGAACGGCTCGTTGAGTTCGCTGAGCATGTCCTCGAAAAATGGCGTGGGTATACTGACGAAAAAGCATTTATTTTCGCTGAGACAAATGGTGAAAAACACAATACATTGAATCCGATTGCCCGCAGACGAGGAGATTTGTTCGAACTGGACTTGGTTTTGCGAAACAATATCACCACTGAGGAGCATCCGCTTGGTGTTTATCATCCTCACGCAGAGCTTCATCATATCAAAAAAGAGAATATCGGCCTGATTGAGGTTATGGGACTGGCAATTTTGCCCGGTCGTCTTAAGACTGAGCTTGCGGATCTTAATGCTGCCTTGCGGAGCAAAAAAGATATTTCGGCAATCGAGAGCCTTTCAAAGCACGCTGACTGGTGCAAAGAACTTTCTTCAAAATACGATTTTGCCTCAATGACCGAAGAAAAATGTGATGCGGTTCTCAAAGAAGAAGTTGGTCATGTCTTCTCGAAAGTCCTTGAACATGCGGGCGTTTACAAATACACTGAAGAAGGAAAATCCGCGTTCATGCGCTTTGTAGAAACGCTGTAAACGTCAGGACAAAGGCATTGTAAAAAGCTGTCTTAAAAATGGCTCCCAGTCGTGAAAACGGCTTATCGAAACCGCATGCTAGCATGCTACACGCGTTTTGTGCTTGTAACTATATACGTTTGCCGCTCACGCGGCAGCACAAAACGAGTGTTTTCGTAAGCCGTTTCTCTCCTTCGCGCCATTTTTACAATAACTTAGATATACTGCCTTTGCCCTGCATGCAACACTGCTAACGCGGGGTTTTTATTAAAGGAGAATCTATGACAGAAGTAAAAAAGTTGGATGATGAAATAACATCATTCACAGTTTCAAACGGAAATGTCAGCTTCACTGCAATCGAATGGGGCTGCACGATTACAAATCTTTATGTTCCTTCAAAAAACGGTGAGAAGGTTGACATCCTTCTTGGCTTCGACTCGCTTGATGGCTGGAAAAAGGGAACTGAGGCGCACAACGCGATTGTAGGCCGCTTCGCTAACCGAATCCGCGGTGCAAAATTCACTCTCGAAGGAAAAACTTATAATCTCGACAAGAACGACGGCGAAAACTGCCTTCATGGCGGAAATACCCGTTACGAAAAACAGCTCTGGAAGGGCGAAAAATATTCTGATTCAGAGGGCGAGGGCGTAAAATTCACCCGAAAAAGCCCGGACGGCGAGCAGGGAATGCCTGGCAATGTTGATTTGTGCGTAATCTACAAGCTCAATGACAAGAATGAGCTTATCTGGGAGTACAGCGCAACAACAGACAAGGCCACTCCAATCAACCTTACGAACCACGCTTACTTCAACTTGAACGGAAAGGGCAGCGCAGAAGGGCATCACTTGCAGCTTGACTGTAAATCAATCCTTGAGACTGCCGCAGACTCAGCACCAACAGGTAAAATCCTCAATGTTGATGGAACTGTGTTCGACTTCCGTACCGAAAAACTTGTTGGCCGCGACTGCGACAAGGTAGAGCCCCTCAAAAATGGCTACGACCAGTGCTTCATCACTGGCGGGAACGAAACAGAGCTTGTCCGCTTCGGAAAGGTCTGGTCAGATGAGAGCGGAATCAGCATGGAGATGTTCACGAACCAGCCGGGCGTTCATGTCTACACTGCAAACTACATCGGCGGCAAAATCGGAAAGGGCGGTGTCGTTCACAAGCCTCACGACGGTATCTGTTTTGAGACAGAGCGTTTCCCGAATGCAATCAACGAGCCTAGCTTCCCGAACTGTGTTTTGAAGCCTGGCGAAAAATATTATCACAAAACGATTTTTAAATTGAAAACTGAAAACTAAAAATTGCTTCCTTTCGCTCTCGATGACGGGGCGTTGCGGGGAACAAGAAGCTCGCTATTGTTTTTCCCCGCAGAGAGGGTAGCGACCAACAAAGTGGGCGCGCAGGGGGAGACTTCCCCCTCATCACTTTTTTTCAACTTTCAACCTGGAGACAATTATGGGACTTACATCCAAAGAATATGATCCGAAGGATTTGCCCGCTGAGTTTTTGAAAACTTACGGCAAGAATGATAACGAAATCAGAGTTTACGCGTCACCGGCCCGAATCAACATCATCGGTGAGCACATTGACTACAACGGCGGAAAGGTTTTTCCTGCTGCGATTGACCGCTATCTTTATGTTGCGATTCGTAAGCGTGCGGATTCAAAAATCATCTACAACGATGTGCGATTTCCAGGAACCTATGAGTTTGACGTCAATGACAATTTTACTTTTGACAAAAAAAACGACTACGCAAACTACCTCAACGGCATTTTGAGTCAGATTAAGGCTCAGGGGTACAGACTTGACAGCGGATTTGAAATCCTCATGGTAAGCAATGTTCCTGCTGGCGGCGGAATTTCTTCTTCTTCTGCTCTGGAATGTGGCTTTGCTTATGCTGTAATCGACACTTTCGGTCTTAAAATTGACCGTGTTGAGATTGCTAAGCTTGGTCAGATGAGCGAGCACAATTTCATGGGCGTAAACTGTGGCATCATGGATCAGTTCATCATCGCGACTGGCAAAAAAAACACTGCCGAAATGCTTGACTGCGCTACTCTTGAATATGAATACGCTCCGCTGGAATTAGGCGATTACCGTTTTGTCGTAATGAACACGAATAAAGTCCGAAAACTTTCCGATTCAAAATACAACGAGCGGCGAAGTCAGTGTGAGGAAGCACTCAAAATCTTTCAGGATAACGGTGTTGATATAAAAGCATTGTGTGAGCTTACACCTGCAAAATGGGAAGAAGTAAAGCATTTTGTCTCAGATGAAATCATACAGAAGCGGGCAAAGCACTGCGTTTACGAAAACCAGCGTGTTCTTGATGCCGTTCTGGCCCTCAAAGCTGGCGATCTAAAAAAACTCGGCTCTCTCTTGAATGAATCTCATGCCTCCCTCAAAAATGATTACGAAGTAACAGGCCTTGAGCTTGATACTCTTGCAGAAACTTCACAAAAGCAGCCGGGCTGTCTCGGATCTCGCATGACAGGTGCTGGATTTGGTGGCTGTGCAATCGCACTCGTTCACAAAGACAATGTGGACGGATTCATCGAAAACGTGCAGAAGGAATACACTGCCAGGGTCGGATATTCCGCGGGATTCTTTGTGTGCTCTTCGGGTGACGGCGTAAGCAGATTTTTGTAATTTCTGAAAATAATATTCATTTATTTTCAGATTTTTCTTGACAATTCGTGCAATCGGTTGCACAATATTTATATGAGCAACCGATTGCACAACAATAATTTTACGATGGATGACATCGCTCTTGAGCTGGGGCTTTCAAAAAGCACTGTTTCGCGAGCCCTGTCAGATTCAGGTAGAATTAGTATCGAAACAAAAGAGAAGGTTAGGGCTTGTGCAAAAAAGCACGGTTTTAAGCCCAATCTTGTTGCCAAAGCTCTTGCCGGTCAAAAAACACTCAATATCGCTGCGATTATGCCGTTTGAGGCTAGCGCTTCGCAAATGATGTTTTTCCATGAGTGCCTTTCCGGAATTGTCAGTCGTGCTTCAAAAGACGGTTACTGTACCCTTGTGTGCATGACCGAGAAAAACAACAATGAAATTCTGGAACGTATTCTTTCAGATGGCAAGGTCGATGCTGCTGTCCTCACTCAGTTGCGTCATGATGACAAAACTGTTGAGCTTCTTAAAAAACATCATCTTCCGTTTGTTGTTATTGGATCTGGTGCTGGACCAGATGTCGTTCATGTGGATTCACAGATGAAGGAGTGCTGCGCTGAATTCACAAAAATCTGTGTGAAAAATCTCGAGAAAAATTCGCAGGTGCTTTTTATCTGTGGTTCTCTTGATGTTGAAGCCAATAATAATCGTCTTTCAGGTTTTTTGAGCGGAATGGAAGAATCTGATTCCATTCAATATGCCGTTTGCACTGAGCCTGGTGATATTGAAGACGAAATTTCCCTTAAATCATGGAATATGATTCTTTGTTCAGATGATGTAATCTGCATGAAGGTCATTGATTATCTCAAAGAACAAAATGTTTCTGTCGGAAAGGATGTTAAAATCGCTTCCTTTCATGACAGTATTCTTTTGGAATCTCATTCGCCTTGCATATCGGCCCTTCATGTCGATGCTTTTAGTCTTGGTTCTACTGCTGCAGAACTTTCTCTAAAACTCTTAGGCGGAAAAGATTGTGATTTTGTAAACTATGTTGATTGCTCATTCCTGATGCGCGAATCAACATGTTAAATAACAAGGAGGCGTTGCCTCCATGCAATGCCGCTAACGCGGAGTTTTTAAAGGAGGCATTTTTGCTATGAAAAGAGTCGCAAAAATTGGAATGGTCGCACTTTGTGCAGTAACGTTGTTTGGTTTTTCTTCTTGCAACAAAAAAAAGGCTGCTGACGAAAAAATTACTTTGACAGTTTGGGAATCTACGAACGGCCCGGATGAATTTATCAAACAGGCAGGTGAGGCTTTCTCAAAAACACATCCGAACGTTGTGATTAAATATGAAAATGTCGAGCTTACAGATACAACAGGTCAGATTGCGCTTGACGGTCCTGCTGGAAAAGGTGCTGACGTTTTTGTAGCTCCGCATGATAAACTTGGTGCCCTTGTTGCAGGCGGCCATGTTCTTCCGACAGCAAATCCTGATGATATTAAGGCTCGTGCTCTCGGCGCATGTTCACAGGCTCTTACTTACGAAGGCACAATGTACGGATATCCTGTTTCTGCCGAAACATACGCGCTCTTCTACAACAAAAAATTGATTTCAGATAATGAAGTTCCAAAAACATGGGATGATTTGAAGACTTGGGTAGCAGACTTCAATTCAAAAAATCCTGGAAAATACGGTTTCATTATGTGCTGTGAAGGTTATTACACAATTATCTTCACTACAAGAAATGGCAACCGACTCTTCGGAAAAGACGGTACAGACCGCAAAAATTCAAACATCAACTCGGCTCAGTCAATCGAAGGCATGAAATTCTTCCAGAGTTTGAAAGATGTCGTAAAAGTTCCTTCATCAGATCTCGATACAGCTACTGTTGACGGTGCTTTCCAGAGTGGAAATGCCGCAATGCACATCACTGGCCTTTGGAATGTCGTTCCATTTGAAAAAGCTGGAATCGATTTCGGTGTCGCTCCTCTCCCGGCTTTGCCTGGTGACTCAACTCCTGCGGCCTCATTCAGTGGAACACGAGCAATGTTCGTTTCTGCTTACTCAGAGCATCCTGCCGAAGCAAATGAATTCGCAGCATTCCTCATGAGCGATGAAATGCAGAAACTCCGATTCGAGATTACAGGTGCTCTTCCAAGTATCGATACAAAAGTTTCAAGTCCGTATGCAGAAGGCTTCCTCAAACAGCTTGATTATGCTTTCCCGATGCCAACAGTTCCTGAGATGGGCATGTACTGGGAAGCTATGAACAACGCTTCAAAGAACATTTGGGACGGAGCTGATGTTAAGAACGAGCTTGATGCCTGCAACAAAGCAATGGTCGGAAACTAGGAAAGTGCTGATTAACACTTGAAGCGATTAATCAGTATTTCCATAATTGGTCCGCTTCATTTCTTTTGTGAATTAAAATTGAGAGGAGTCTATGGAACTTAAAAAAGATAAGTCGGACATGAAGAGAATCACGAAATTTGCTTCCTGCTTTATGGGACTTTCGCACCTGCTTTTTTTGAAGGATTACGTTAAGGGCGTGTTTTTCGCTCTTTGCGAAGTTCTGTTCATTGTTTTTCTTCCTGTTATCGTGAAGAAAATTATCGCTCTTGTCACACTCGGAAGTCCTCATCCTGAGCTTCCGATAAAAATGCGCGATAATTCTATTTTCATGCTTATCGACGGAATTTTGATTATTGCCGTTATTGCAATTTTTATCATTACCTACATTCTGAGCGTAAAAAGTGCTCAGGCGGGATATGCTGAATATTGCAGAACAGGGCGGCTCAAAAATCAAAAAGAAGCCATTGACAGTGCGCTTGGAAAATCTTTCCCGATTTTTGGTCTTGCGCCAGCTTTTGTCATGGTCATAGTCTTTGTCGTAGTTCCTCTCGTTTTTAGTATTGCAGTTGCTTTTACAAATTATTCCGACCCTTCGCATATTCCTCCTAATAATACAGTCGATTGGGTCGGATTCCAGAATTTCGTAGAGCTCCTTGGCGGTCATAATACATGGTCGGTAGGATTCCTGCGAATTGCTGTCTGGACTTTGGTTTGGGCTGTTCTCGCGACATTCACCTGCTATTTTGGCGGCCTGATTGTCGCTGTTCAGCTCAAAGAAATCCACTTTAATATTGCCCCGGTTTTCCGATTTATTTTCATTCTTCCGTATGCCGTTCCAGGTGTCGTTTCGATGCTTGTCTGGAAAAATCTTTTGAACGGTTCGTTCGGCATCGTCAACAGAACTCTAATGGCTCTTCACATCATTTCGCAGCCGATTCCATGGCTCGGAAATGCAATGATGGCTCAGTTCACTTGTGTCGTAATCAATCTTTGGGCAGGTTTCGGCTATTTCATGCTTCTTTCGTTGGGAACAATGACCGCAATCAGCGAGGACCTTAACGAGGCTGCCCGAATCGACGGTGCGAACAAACATCAAATTTTCTCAAAAATTACGCTTCCTCTTGTTTTGTATCAGACTTTACCTTTGATAATCATGAGTTTTGCCCACAACGTAAACAATTTTGGTGCAATTTTCTTCCTTACTGGCGGCGCGCCGACAGTTTCAGATTCAACGATAACCCTTGCTGGCGGCACGGATATTCTTGTAACCTGGATTTACAAACTTACGGTCAATCTCATGAAGTACAATTATGCTTCTGTTATCGCGGTTATGATTTTCATAGTTCTTGCTCCGTTCGCGATTTTCAATTTCAAAAACACTAAAGCATATAAGGAAGGCTCTCTATGATAAATATGACAAAAGAACAAGTAATCGATCGCTTGAACAAAGCTGTAACATACATGGTTTTCTTTTTGATTTCGCTTTTCGTAATTTATCCGCTGATTTATGTCGTGAGCGGAGCATTTGCCCCCACGAATTCAATTGCGGCTCTCAATATCGTTCCGTTCAAGGACGGATTTACCCTCGAACATTTTGTCGATTTGTTCACCAAAAAATCTTACGGCAGATGGTTCTTGAACACTCTGATTATCGCAGTTGAGACGAGTGCAGCAACGGTCGTGATTTCTTCTCTTTCGGCCTATGTTTTCTCTCGTTTTCAGTTCCGGTTCAAAAAATCGTTCCTTATGAGTCTTTTGATTTTGCAGATTTTCCCAAGTTTTGTCGGCATGATTGCGATTTACGTTATCCTGCTCCGAATCAACGGCCTGGACACTCTTTGGGGGCTGGTTCTCGTTTATGTTGCTGGAAATATTCCTTACAACACATGGCTGGTCAAAAACTACATGGATACAGTTTCAAAAAGCCTTGATGAGGCTGCCCGAATCGATGGTGCGAGCCATTTCAGGACTTTCTGGCAGATTATAATGCCGATAGCACGTCCGATTATCACTTTTTTGGCAATCACAAGTTTTACGGCTCCGTGGATGGACTTTATTTTCCCAAAAATGGTTCTTCGCAGCCCGGAAAATCAGACACTTGCGCTCGGACTTTTCGGTTTTGTCACAGATAAAAAGAACGAATTCACGATTTTTGCGGCAGGTTCGTTGCTCGTATCAATTCCGTTTGTAATTTTCTTCCTTGTTAGTCAAAAAACATTGATTTCCAGCTTCGGTGGAGCAGCAGTCAAGGAGTGATAAGTTAGATTTTTGGGCGTTCCCTAGCCTTCGCTAGGGGCGGGCTATCCGGGGTTCCGTGCTATCCGCACTTCATTCCTTCGGAACGCTTCGCGCCCCTTCTATCCCTAACACGATTGTGCAACCGATTGCACAGTATGGAGGATTTTATGTCATACAGTTTTGACAATATCAGCATTTTGAAAGATAAAAAACGTGTTTTTCCGATAATGGGTGAGATTCATTATTCGCGCGTTCCCCAGGCTGAATGGAAAGAGCGTCTTTTAAAAATGAAAGCTGGCGGTGTAACAATTGTCAGTGCCTATGTTATTTGGATTCATCATGAAGAAATTGAAGGTGAATACGACTGGAGCGGCAACCGTAATTTGCGTGCTTTTATGGAATGTGTGCGCGATTGCGGAATGAATATGCTCCTTCGAATCGGCCCCTGGTGTCATGGTGAAGTTCGCAACGGCGGTTTCCCGGACTGGCTTTTGCACAAAGATTTTGAGCCTCGGACAAACGATGAAAAATATTTCGAAGTTGTAAAAAAATGGTACACAAAAATTTTTGAGCAGGTGAACGGTTTTATTGCAAATCCGAGCGAGCAGTCCACGCAGGACAATCCGATTATCGGCGTCCAGATTGAAAATGAATACGGTCATTGCGGCGGACTTTATGAAAAACAGAGCGGTGAAGCTCACATGCAGCGTCTGCAAAAAATCGCGAAAGAATGTGGCTTTAACGTTGCTTTGTATACAGCGACTGGCTGGGGTGGAGCCTGGACTGGCGGAATGTTGCCTGTAATGGGCGGTTATTGCGATGCTCCGTGGGATCAGCGTGTTACGGAAATTGAGGCGAGCGGAAACTACACTTTTACTCACGAGCGGAACGATCACAACATCGGAAGTGACCATGGATTTGGTTATGGAATTACATTTGACTTAAATAAATTCCCGTATCTTACGGCGGAACTGGGCGGTGGTTTGCAAGTCACAAGTCACAGGCGGACTATTGCCACAGCAAAAGATATTGCGGCCGTCGCCCTTTCAAAACTTGGAAGCGGAGTGAATCTTCTGGGATTTTACATGTACACCGGCGGCACGAATCCAGAAGGTAAACTCACAACTTTGCAGGAATCCCGGGCAACCGGCTATTTAAATGATTTGCCGGTGAAGTCGTATGATTTCAGGGCGGCTGTGCGTGAATTCGGACAGGTTTCGGACACTTTGCGTGAACTCAAACTTTTTTCATATTTTGCAGCTGAGTGGGGAAGCGATTTATGCGCTCTTCCGGCAGAAATCCCTTGTGAAATAAAACCCGATGATTTTGCTTCTTTGAGGTATTCTTTCCGAACAGATAAAAAGCGCGGTTATATTTTTGTGAACAATTATGTGCGTCACCAGAAAATGGCTGAGCATAAAAATCTGGAATTAAAATCACCTGATTCCAAAACGATTTTCCCGAAAATCAATGTCCTGAGCGGAGAATTTTTCTTCTTTCCGTTCAACATGAGCTATGGAAAAACATTTGTCAAAACTGCGACTGTAACACCATTCACAAAAATCGGAACAAATAACGAAATCTATGTGTTCTACAAGCACGAAAATGATTCCGCTGATTCAAACTTCTTTGACTTTTCAGAAAGAGGAAACGAAAAATTACTGGTTCTTTCAAAAAAAGATGCTTTGAATGCCTGGAAAAATAGCGACGGAAGGCTCATAATCACAGACGGCGATTCAAACGTAATTGAAGATACAAACAGCAAGATTGAAATTTCAACAAGGAGCAATGATTCGATTTTTGTTTACCCTGATTTTGAAAAAGTGCCGGCTGGTTTCAAAAAAATCGGCGTGGAAAACAAAAATGCAGCTGTGGATTTGGATGAAGTTCTTTTTGCAAAATATGAGCCGGTCGAAAATCTTCAAAAATCATGCGAAGAACTTGTCTTTGAAAAAAAATCAGCAGAAAATGGCTCCGTCTCTTACAAAATCGATTTGAGCGGCTGCATTGAAACACTTCGTAAAAAATCCGTTTCCAAAAATCTTGCTGATATTTTCGTAAAAATTGCCTACACAGGAAATACTGCGAACCTTTACGAAATAAATGACGGCAAGCGCAGGCTGCTCCTTGATAATTTTTATCTTGGCGAAGATTATCCATGGGAAATTGGTTTGAAGCGTTTCGTTGACAGCAAAATTGATTTTGCGAATCTTGAGCTTGAGATTCTTCCGCTCAAAAAAAACGCTGAAATCTACATCGAAAAATGGCCTGATTTCAATGGTGTTGAAATTGCGGAACTTCATTCGATAATGACAAGTTTTGAGTTCTCCTATATAATAGAAGAATGAACAAAGTAAATATCAAATGCGTCGCTTCTCAGGGAGCGATTATTCCTCAATATAAAACTTCGGGGGCTGCTGGTGCGGACATTTGCGCTCTTCTCCCGGAGCCTGTCGTAATCAAAAAAGGCGAGCATGCAATGATTCCAACCGGGCTTTTCTTTTCAATCCCGGAAGGATATGAGATTCAGGTTCGTCCGCGTTCCGGCCTTGCTGCAAAAAATGGTGTCACAGTCCTCAACACTCCTGGCACAATTGATTCTGATTACCGCGGTGAAGTCAAAGTCATCCTTATCAACCTTGGCAACGAAGATTTTGAAGTCAAAAATGGTGAGCGTATCGCACAGATTGTAGTGGCTCCTGTTACGATTGGTGCTTTTGAGCAAGTTTCAGTCCTCGACGAGACAGAAAGAGGGGCAGGCGGATTCGGCTCAACTGGTAAGTAATGGCATCTCCAATCTGGAAGCTAAAGCAGCTCCTTAACCAGAAAAAGAAGGAATATCTCAAGCGGTTCAAAAAGACCATCGTGTTTTATCCGATTAAGCGCGTGCTTGTTTCGGTAATTTATTATCGCCGCACATGGGCCAGGAGCAATATTAAGAAAAATCTTGAAGAATTCGGCAAGTTTCTTCTATTAAAATGGAATGATTTTAACCTCGTCAATTTTTGCTCGCGCAGTCTTTCAAAATTTTTTGCCCGGCTCAAATTAAAAAAACAGGCCGATTTTTTTGCGACTTTCATGCAGGAAGAATCGGGCATCAACAGGCACGTTCTTTTTCGCTATCTTATGAAGGAGCTTTTCCTTTATTTTTTCATTGCGTTCATCTTCTTTTTTATGGTTTTTTTCGTCAATCAGATTTTGCTTGTTGCTGAAAACATCCTCAAAAAACGCGTTCCTGTCATGGACGTAATGCGGCTCATCACTTATTCGCTCCCGATGGTAATTGCTCAATCTGCACCTTTTGCAACTCTGGTCGGATTTTTGATGTGTCTTGGGCGTCTTGCCAGTGAAAACGAAATCTTGATTTTCCGTGCGAGCGGGCAGGGCTACCGCGTGATTTTAAAGCCCGTGCTTATTCTGGGAGTGATTATTTCAATCGGCTCTTTTTTCGTGAATGATTATCTTCTTCCTCTTGGAACAATCAACTACAACAAGCTTTATCGTTCAATCCTCACTTCAAACCCGGCTGTTGAGCTGGAGTCAAATTCTATCAAACGAACAAATGATAAGACTCTCGTAATCGGTGAAGTCAGTGATGAGAACGTGAGTGATTTGATTTTCTTTGATACGGACGGAGACGACGGCCAGCGAATTATCGTCGCAAACAAATCTCAGATTAAAAAAGCTTCTGCGCCTGGTGTTCTCATGAAGCTGATAATGAATGACGCAAGCGTAATAATGTTTGACCCGGACAAAAAAAATGACTATGACGTTCTTACGAGCGAAAATGTCGAGCTGAATATTTTCGAATCTACTTTCCTTGAAAATGACCGTGCCGTTTCCCCTCGCGAGATGACGAGCTACGACCTTTATAAAGAAATCCGTAAGATGCGCGGAGATGCTGATGTTTCCGAGAAAAAGCGCAATCGTTACCATCTTGAAATGGCCAAAAAGTTCTCGATGCCGTTCGGTTCAATTTTCTTTGCGATTCTGGCAATGCCGCTCGCGCTGATTTTCGGTAAGCACAACGGCCAGACAATCGGGCTGATTATCGGCCTTTTTATTTCGGTGTTCTATTGGGCTGTGAGCATTGTCGGGCAGATTTTCAGCTCACGAACAGGTGTTTACGGCATTACCACGATGTGGGCACCAAACATTTTGATTGGTGTGGCAGGAATTCTTTTCTATCTGAGGCTTTTGAGAAAATGAAAATTGTTGAATACCTTTTTAGAAAAGTCATTCCTCTGTTTGTTGGAGCTTTGATTTTCTTTGCGATGGTTCTCGTTCTGGTCGATTTGATGATGAACCTCTGGAATTTTATTTCGAATGGCGTTCCAGGATTAAAAGTAATGCGGATTATGGGGCTTTATGTTCCAAAATGCCTTTGGTATGCCACTCCGATTGCGATTCTTTTTGCTGTTTCGTACACTCTGAGTGATTTGTATGCAAGCAATGAGCTGATTGCAATTTTTGCCTCTGGAATTTCACTCACGCGATTCACATTCCCGCTTTTGATTTTCGCATTTGTTATGAGTTTCGCGCTGTTTTTCTTTGATGACAAGGTTGTTGTGCCCACTTTTGCCAAAAAAACTGCCGAGCAGGAAGAAGTCCTCAACAAAAACAAAACGCTCAACAATGATAAAATCGTAATTTTGAGTGAAAACGGAAATATCTGCTATAAGGCTGAGTTTTACGATGATGAAGCCAAACGACTTACATCACTTTACATAATAATTCGCAACGAAGACAAAACATTGAATTCTGTTATTCGTGCAGATTCCGCAGTCTGGCGTGAAGACAGGTGGGTTTTGTCAGGAGCCATTCAGTATACTCAGGTTGAAGACACGATTAAGGCCGTATCGCTTTCGCCGGATGTCTCGGAACGCTTAGTTGAGCCTCCAGAAACATTCCAGAACAATGTAATCAGCGTCGAAACGGTAAATTCTGCCACGGCAAAAGTTTATATCGAGCATCTGCAGAAAGCCGGTCTTCCGTTTGCCGAGCCTATGAGCCTTTATTACAAAAAATTCTCGTTCCCGTTCATTTTGTTCATAGTCGTATTCCTTTCCGTAGGTTTGAGCGGAAAGACCCGCAAGAATGTCATGCTCATGAGCCTCGCTTCGTGCATCAGCGCGGCAGTTTTGTTCTATGTCACGCAGATGATTACAATGCTGCTAGCAAAGTTCGGCGCAATTTCACCTTTTATGGGCGCATGGTTCCCGGTGTTCATGTTCGTTGTAATTGCGGCGGTGGTTTTGAGATATGCGAGAACTTAAAACTCACACACACTGTAACTCGTGCTTCTTCCGCCGGCTTCTTCCTTTTTTAAGATTCCCCTTGAAGTGAGGGCCTTGATGTCACGGGTGGCGGTGTCCTGGGAGCACTTGCAGATTTTTGCCCATTTTGATGTAGTTAACTTTCCCTGCCAGCTACTATCCAGGACTCTTGAAAGCATGTTCTTTTGCCTTTCGTTCAGAACTGTGCGGCGGTGGGCTTCTTCCCAAAATCTTCTTATCGATTGCGTTCGCTCAATCTGGCAGAGGGAGCTTTCGATTGCTCGGGCCATGCAGCCCAAATACCAGTCGAGCCATTCTGTGATGTCGGTGCTTCCGCTTTGTGTCTTTTCGAGCATGGCGTAGTAGTCCTTTCGCTCGATTAAAAGCTGAGCACTCATGCTGAAAAGCCTGTCGTTTCCGTCCTGAGAAAGAATCATATCGGCGAGGATTCTTGAAAGCCTGCCGTTTCCGTCGTCAAAAGGGTGAATCGTTACGAAATAAAGATGTGAAATCGCGCTCTTTAGGGCAAGTTCTATCCCGGAATCTTTTGCACTCCTGTTGAACCAGTGGAAAAATCTGTTCATTTCTGACTCCAGACTGCTGGCTGGCGGGGCTTCAAAATGAATCCTTTCTTTTCCCATGTTGCCCGAAATTACCCGCATTGGGCCGTATTCGTCACGCCTGTAAGAGCCTGTGGTAATCTTGAAGCCTGCAGAAAAGCCTTGCGGAAAAAGAAGTGAGTGCCATGAGCAGAGCCTTTCCTTTGTAAGCGGTTCCTTGCAGTGCTGTATGGCATCAAGAACCGCCCGGACTGTCGTTTGAATCCTCTGGGGAATCTGATTGTTCTCCAGCCTTTCGATTGCATCCTGAGTGAGGACATTTTCTGCCCCAAGATGTCGTGCGATTGAAGAACGCAAGTCTTCGGCCGGAATGCGCTCTCCCTCAATGGCTGCCGACTTTGCGATTTCCTGCGTGAGAGAATCCACATGGTTCAGACTCTTTACGGAAAAGCCCAGGGCACGCATGGCACCATAAAGTTCCGCCTGCTTGTGCAGAACCTGAATGAGCTGAGGAGTGATTACCGAATCCTTCCAAGTAAAATGAGGCCAGCCGTCAAGCTGCCAGAGATAGATTCTCTTCATGCCGTCAGTATAAGGCAGAATGCGGAGATTAGCAATAATATTCTCCGCAAAAAGTACGGGTATTAGTGATAATATTCTCCGCATAGTTTGTACGGATGACTGCTTCGGCATGTTAGAACTTAGTAAAATAAAAAAAAGCGAGTACATAAATGTGCACCCGCTTTGAAAATGTATTCTAGCTTACTAGAATGTAAAACTCATACCAGCTTTAGGCACGAACAGAAGACCGGAAATGTCAAGCGATTCAGATCTTTCATAAAGTTTATTACCAAGAGCTTCTGCTTTATCTTTATAATCTGCACTACCAGTCGCATAGAAAAGTCCGACATCAGCAAATGCACCAAAATGTTTATTAAAACGGTAGGTAAACGCTACTTCTGGTCCGAAGTAAAATTCGGTAATAGGATTGAGTTTCCTTTCCCGTTCCGCAAGAACTTTAGAACCGGTATATGATGTAGTATAGTATTCTTCTTTTAAATTGTAAGAGCAAACTGATAAACCGATATTTCCTGTTAAAGTAAGCGTCATTTTTTCGTCATGAATAAATGACCAGCCAAAACCTACATCACCCAAAAAATTTACACCACTAAGAGATTCATCCCATAAGTCTTTTGTACTTGTTCGGGTAAGTCCCAAATCGAACTTGAAAGTAAAACCACCGTCGCTTACATGCGTATAATCAACATTAACACCAAATCCAGAAGATGAGAGATCCGCAGTTTGTCCATCTTGTCCCAAAGTTGCTGGATGAATCGGGAAAAACGCTCCCAAATGTACCGTATTCTCAGCAAAAGCAAATGTAGTGAGCATTGCGGTAGCAACTAAAGCCAATAATCTTTTCATTTTTTTCTCCTAATTCTTAAATGAAATCGTTTATTTTGCGGCAAAACCGAGCACAGCAAGGTTTTGCCGCAATGAGATTAGTCAATCTCATTGCCCATTATATAATGGGCGCTTATAACTCTCCGCAATGACGGGGTTTTAGGGGCATGGCCCCTAGGCGAGAGGGTAGCGGACAAGACCGGAGCGAGCAACGCGAGTGAGGACTTGGGAGCGAGGGGGAGACTTCCCCCTTCTATGTCCTAATCTTTTTCAGTTTCTTTTGTAAGTTTGTCTTTGAGCGAAATTACTTGCTCCAGTGGCAGAGAACAGCATTTTGCAATTTTTTCTACAGGTAAATCCGGTTGCAAAAGGAAGGAATTTAACGGTCTGTTACTGGAGTACGAATCCGCCGTTTGGTGAGATTATTTGTCCTGTAAGATATGGTGCTGTGAGAATGTATGCCAGAGCACCTGCAATATCAGAAACATCGCCGATGTAGCCTTCCGGGATTGTTGCGGCGAGCGCGTTGAGTTCGTCCTGATTAACTCCACGGAGCATGTCGGTCATAATCATGCCTGGGGCGATTGCGTTTACACGCACTCCACGGCCTGCAAATTCAAGGGCGAGGGCGCGGGTCAAACCGATGAGACCTGATTTTGAAGCACAGTAATCTGCCTGATTGATTACGCCTGTCATGCCGCCCACAGAAGATGTATTTACGATTACGCACTGAGAATCCTTTGAAGAATGATTAATCATGTGCGGAAGAACCAGATGTGTCATGTGAAGCGCGCTCATGAGATTTGTTCCGATTACACGCTCATAAGCTTCGTGTGTGATGTCAATCCAGTTGCTGTTGTTTGTGATTCCTGCATTGTTTACGAGAACATCGATGTTATCACCGAATTTTTCTACGGTTGCTTTTACGAGCTTTTCGCAGTCTTCGTATTTGCTGACATCTGCTTTGACAACAAGTGTTCCGACTTTGTATTTGCTTTCAAGATCAGCTGCGATTTTTTCAGAAAGTGCCTTTGAAGAGTCGCTTCTGTAATTGATAACTACATTGTATCCGAGTTCGCCGAGTTTTTCGCTCATTGCCTGTCCGATACCACGAGATCCGCCTGTGATAATTGCTGTTTTTGACATTAAAAGCCTCCTATTTTTGTCATTGTCCTTTTCAGAATACAACGCTTTATTGAATTTGTCGAATTTTTTGTGATATACTCGTTTTGAAATGATAGAAAATATTTTTGAAATCAAGCACGAATCCACAGACGGCAAGGCACGCACTGGCACTTTGCATCTCCCGCATGGAGACGTTCAGACTCCTGTTTTTATGCCTGTCGGAACTAACGCCACAGTTAAGGCTCTCACAAAAGATGATTTGGAAGAAATCGGATTTGAAATCATTCTTGCCAACACTTATCACCTTTATTTGCGTCCGGGGTCGGATATTATCGAAGAGGCCGGCGGTTTGCACGGATTCTCCGGCTGGAAAAAGAACTTCCTCACCGATTCCGGCGGATTTCAGGTCTGGTCTCTCTCAAAATTGCGAAAAATCACCGAAGAGGGCGCGCTTTTTTCTTCAAACATCGACGGAAGCCGCCATCTGTTCACGCCTGAGCGGGTAGTGGACATTCAGTCTCAGTTCAACTCGGACATTCAGATGCAGCTTGACGTTTGCACCGGCTGGGGTGAGGACAAAAAATCAGCGATTCACGCCCTTGAAATCACCAAAAACTGGCTGCGCCGAGCCAAAGAAGAATGGATAAAAAAATGCGACTCGGGCTACAAGGGAATCCTCATGCCAATCGTTCAGGGAAATTTCTTCGAGGATCTCAGAATCCAGTCGGCAGAGTTTGTCACTGAGATGAACATGCCTGCAATCGCAATCGGAGGCCTTAGCGTTGGCGAGCCGCCAGAAGTTTTTGCAAGTATGCTCGACTTCACAGTAAATTACCTTCCCCGCGAAAAGGCAAAATATGTCATGGGAATCGGCACTCCGGACTACATTCTGGACGCCGTTCATTCTGGAATCGACATGTTCGACTGCGTTCTTCCCACCCGAAATGCCCGAAACGGAAGCTACTTCACCCGAGACGGAAATCTGCCGATAAAACAAGAGAGGTTTGCCCGCGATTTTGGCCCGGTTGACCCGGAGTGTAACTGTAAGGTCTGCCGCTCTTATTCCCGCGCTTATCTCAGGCATCTCTTTAAGTCTCAGGAAATTTTGGGCAGTATGCTCGCAAGCTATCACAACCTTTACTTCCTGCACAACATGATGGCCGAAATCCGTGTCGCAATTTCAGAAAACCGATTTGAAGAATACCGCACGAATTTCTTAAAACGCTATCACTCGGATGCCTGGAAGATTAAGAATTAAAAGTGTGAAATGAGTAATTTGGGGGCTACGGCTTCGCCGTCGGGCTTTCCGCGGTTTCATTCCTTCGGAACGCTTCGCGCCGCTACAATCCCTAGCCCGCTTGCTTATTTTGGAGTTTTGATGAAAAAGACGATTTTGTTTTTGGCTGGAATTTTTTTCTCAATTAATGCTTTTGCACAGGATGGTGGTTTTGGTGAGATTGAACTTTCTCAGCCTGAGCCAGCCCTCCCGGAGCCAGAAGTTTCTCCTGAGCCGGAACTTTCTTCTTCCGAAGACTTTGACGCTGTTTCCGGAGCAGATGATTTTGCTGTTGAAGAAGAGCCCAAAGTCAAAAAGGAAAGCCTTGCAGGTGTGAGCGATGTTCCCAATTCAAAACGCCCGAAAACTCCAGATTCTTCAAAAGTTGATGAGCTTAATAACACCGACCCTGAAGCCAACGAAAAAAATGCCGACATCTTGAAATATGGCCTTGAAGAAGATATTTCGGAACTGCTCGACACGATGACCAAAAAAAAGGACGTGCGATTCGTGAACGAGGTTTACGATCTTTTTCAGGACACAAAATCAGTCGCCATCCGCGAAAAAATCCTAAATTTCTTTAAGACAATCGAAGATCCATGCCTTGAAGATTATGCGGTCATGATCCTGAATGACCCTTATGACGAAAAACTTTCCACAGTAAATGCATGTTTTTCATATCTTCAGATGGCCAAAACAAAAGAAGCCGTTCCTGCAATCTGTACGCTTCTGGAAAGTGACAACGAAGAATATTTCACCGGTGCAATCGAAACTTTAGGAAAAGTCGGCGGTTCCCGTGAGGCCGTATACATCACAGAATTTCTGGAGCGCGAGGATTTGACAGTTGCCCAGAGACAGAGCCTTGTCCGGGTTCTTGGTCAGCTTCATGCCGTGGAAACTTACGACAAGCTCGTGGAATATGCTCAGGACAGCGACGAAAATGCCTTTGTCCGTATGTACAGTGCCGAGGCAATCGGAGAGATGGAAAAGCCGGAAGCACAGGAAATCCTTTCCGATTTGTTTGAGGACACAAATCCAAATCTCCGTCAGTATGTTATCAAGGGAATTTCACATTTCAAAAATCAGGAAGCAAATGAAATTCTGATTCAGGGCTTGAAGGACAGTCATTACAAAGTCCGCCAGGAATCAATCAACGCAATCAAAGAAAATAATGTTACCGAAGCCGACGAATATCTGATTTACCGGGCCAAAAACGACCCTGTTCAGGCCGTAAAAAATGACTGCCTTGACTGCCTTGCAAAACTCAACACGCCAAAAGGAAACGAATATCTTCTGAGCCAGATTACAGAAAAAAAAGTTCCTGATCCGCAGAGGGCAAGGGTTGCAAAAGTGCTTCTTGAAGAAGGTCGGGGAGTTTCAGAAATCGCCGAACTTTGCAAAGAGACAATCAAAGACGACAAACGAAAGCAGCTCCGCTATGCGCTTGGAAAAGAAATGGCAAAATACGAAAATCCTGCCTTTGCCGAAATCGCGCTTGAATTCCTCAAGCACAAGGATACTTCAACAATCGGAACAGGCCTGGATATCTGGGCAAAAGGCCGCTACTCAAACTGCAACGAAGCGGTCAACGAGCTTGCCGATAAAGCCGACCTCACTGCAAAAAACAAGAATCAGCTCGCAATCAAAGCGGCCCGCCTCTTGGGCCGAGATTTGGAAAAGCAGAGCGAGCAGAAAGAAGCCGAACGCAAAGCCGCCGAGGAAGCCAAAAAAGCAAAGAAAAACGGTGCTGGGCTTGGGGATGGGGAGTAGATTCCTACTCCTTACTCATACAGCCCGTTCAACATTCTGTACACTTCGTTGATTCTTTCCTTACCGTCTACAGAAAAATCTATGTTCTCGTCAACCAGAGTCTCCAGGCTTGAAAGGCTTTCGTTGAGTGCTGTTGCAAATCCTCGGCTCATCTTGAACCAGTAAGTGCCTCGGCCGTCTGTGAACAAGGCAAGGAAAGCGTATTCCTTCGTTTTTTTTGACATCGTGATTCTAAGGATTTTGTTCAGGTCTGCAATCAGCTTGTCCGCAACGCCTTCTTCGTGGATGTCGAAGTTTCGCTTGCACCAGTCTTTTTCGGTGATTGGATTTAAGTTGAGGTTTTTTACGACCTTGCAGGCCAGCTCAAGCTTTTCTCCGCTCAATAAGCCCGCCCCATGCAGTAGCACTTTCGAGCGAATCTGTGCATAGACTGCCATTTTGTTCTCGTCATTTTCTTTCTGGATTGCGCTTTTGAATTTGTTGTATGGCAGAATGAGGATTTTCTTTCCTTTCTGCTTTTCGATTTCAAAAATTTCTCCGCCGATGACAATCTCATTGTCGTTCTTTTCTTTTGCCTTGCGGCCACCAAAGTGACCGTCATCACGGCCAAGCAATTTTCCTTTGACTGCTGCGAAAGTTGAGCCTTTGAATTCGAGATTTCCTGTGAGACTTCGGCCTCTTTTCCCGCGGATTGCACCGAGTTTTGCTTCCAGATCTGGTGAGATTTTTGAAAGAAGAGACTTGGTGAGAGGAGAGACGCTCATTGCGAATGTGCGGCTTGTACGGACGATTTCACCTGCGACGATAAAAAGCGGGTCTGTACGGAACATGGAAGAGCCCGGATGAATCGAAATGTGGTCTGCTGTGAGGGAACGGTAATTTTCTTTTCCTTCACGAACGCAGACAAACTGAATCATTCCCGAAGCGATACAGCAAAGATAGTCGTCCATTGAGCCGCCGCTTCCGATCGGGATTCCGAGCTGCCCGATTTCTTCTTCGAGCTGAATCTTGATATTTGCAATTTCGGCCATAACCCGCTCGTCAAGGTAGTTGTTCTGGCAGAAGCGCACAGGATTTTTCATCGACTGATAAGTTCGGAAAAGTTTTACATAACTTACAAAATCGCCCTGAATGTCACGGAATGCGTGATGAGCTTTTCTGGCATCGCTTTCTTCTCCCGGCGGTAGAATGAAAGGCGAGTGAGTGCTCATAAAGGCAGCCGCAATTACGGTCTCTTCAAGAACATCCGGGTAGCGCATGATACTTTCGACTAGGATTCGGCTTACACGAGGCTCCAGCGGGAATTCGACCATGAGCTTTCCGATTGAAGAAAGGGTGTGGTCCTCGTTCAAAGCTCCCATCTGATTCAAAGTTTCGACGGCTCCGCGAATGTCCTCTTTTTGAGGAGCTGAAATGAAGTCGAATGTGTCAAAATCCGTGATTCCAAGCTCGCTCATGCGAAGAACGACCTCGCTCAAATCAGTGCGGTAAATTTCTTCTGTGGTGTATTCGGGCCGCTTGTCAAAATCCTTGCGGCTGTAAAGACGGTAGCAGGTTCCTGGTTGTGTTCGACCGGCCCGGCCACGCCTCTGGTTTGAGCTTGCCTTTGAGACAGGCACCTCGTTGAGACTTGATGTAAAAGTCTTCGGACTGTAAAAATTGAGCTTTGCCAGTCCTGAGTCGATTACGGTGGTGATTCCGTTGATTGTTACGGAAGTCTCAGCAATATTTGTTGAGAGAACGACCTTTTTCTTTCCGAAAGGCGCATTGTCAAAAACCCGCTCCTGCTCTTCTTTGGGAAGACGGCCATAAAGTGGCACGATATGAATCTTTGAGTGAAAACTTGAATATTGGAGCCGTTTTGCACAATCTTTGATGATTTTCTCGCCCGGCAAAAAGACCAGAATGTCACCGTCCTCATGATTGTCAAGCACCCGGTCAATAGTCTTCTCGATTTTTGAAAGTAAAAGCTCGCATCCTGTGGCCGTTGCCGTGGTCGTAGGCTCTTTGGTTGTTGGCGGGTCGTAGACCATAGTGACCGGGAAAGTCTGGGTGTCAATTGTGACAATCGGGCAGCCGCCAAAATATTCAGAAAAAGCCTCGGCGTTCATGGTCGCGCTTGAGACAATCACCTTGAAATCCGGCCTGGCAGCAAGAACACGCTTTAAAAGCCCCAAAACAAAGTCAATGTTCAGGCTTCGTTCGTGAGCCTCGTCAACCATAATCACGGAATATTTTGTCATCCAGGGGTCAAGCTTCATTTCCTGCAGCAAAATTCCATCGGTCATGATTTTGATTTTTGTGGTAATGTCGGTCTTGTCTTCAAAACGCATCTTGTAGCCGACAAGACCCGGATAAGAAGTTTTAAGCTGCTTCGCGATAAATTCACTTACGCTCAGGGCCGCAATTCGTCTGGGCTGAGTCACGGCAATCACACCGTTCTCGCTATATCCCGCCTCATGCAAAATCACCGGAATCTGAGTGGTCTTTCCACTTCCGGTAGGCGACTGTACGACGATAACCTGATTATTTTTAAGACATTCGAGAATCTTTTCTTTCTGTTCGTAAACTGGTAATTTTTTGTAGTCAATGGACATAAGATTATTATAGAAGAAAAGCGCGGAAGTTACAATCAAAAGGGGAGTGGCATAGTGGGCGCAACCCGCGACAAGCGCGGGTCGGGCTTTTCGCCATTCCGCTGTCGCTCCAGCCTCCTCACTTCGTTGCGGTGGCCGCCTTCGGCGTGGATACAATCCCTTGCGCGGGGGGATTGCGGAAAAGATTTTTGATTATTTAGATGTGCTGTTGTATAATTTTGGTATGTGGACTCAAGTAATGGGGCGCGAGTGGAGAACGATAAAATGCAGTTAGGTAAATTAAAAGAAATTGATATAAGAAAAGTATGGCAGCACGAACAGTATGATTTTTCTAAATGGCTATCTTCTGAAAATAATATCAAAGAACTTGGCGATGTTCTTAATTTATCTCTAACAGATGTTGAAACCGAAAAATTTGTCGGAAACTATCGCTGTGATATTTTGTGCAAAGATGAAATTACCGGCAAAATCGTTTTAATAGAGAATCAATTAGAACCAAGTAATCATGACCATTTAGGGAAAATTATTACCTATGCTTCAGGTTTAGATGCTGCAGTTGTTGTTTGGATAGTTCAAAATGCTAGAGAAGAACATGCTAGTGCAATTGAATGGCTTAATAAACATACCGATAAAGAAGTTTCTTTTTTCTTAATTGAAATCCATGCTTATACAATCGGAAATTCAGAGCCAGCACCTTTATTTAAAATAATAGAGCAACCAAATGACTTTAATAAAAATATTAAAACATTATCTCAAAAGGGGGAGATGAACGAATCTCAATCAAGGCGTCTAGAATTTTGGACACAATTTAATGAAATACTTGAAGAAAGAGGAAAACCTTTTAATAAAAGAAAAGCAACAACAGACCATTGGTATTCTGTTGCTTTAGGTTCTTCTGAATGTCATCTTACTATTGATTTGGTAAATAGAGAGCATAAAATTCGTATTGGCCTATGGATAGATGATAACAAAGACTTATATGATTCTTTGGAAGAAAAAAAAGATGAAATTGAAGCAAAGACAAATATAAAATTTGAATGGGATAGGCTTGATGAAAAAAAAGCATCTGTAATTTGCAAATATATTGATGGGTTAGATTTTGATAATCAGTCTAACTATAAAGAGTTGATGAATAAGGTAATTGACGAGATAGTTATACTCAAAAATGTCTTTTCGAAATATATTTAATTTGTGTTATTGAGCCTTTTTAAACAAATTGAACTTTATGCTAGAACGAAGAAGGAATAAGCCGAAGCCCAGAAAATCCAGATATGGAGGCAGAAAATGAAAACTACAAATCTCAAAATAAAACAAGTTAACTATAAAGTAAAATGCCGGGATACTACGATCGGCAAGATTTATGAATGCACAGAAGAATATTATCATCCGAACGGGAGCCTGTTATTGATTTTGATAACAGATGATGCTGGTGATGAACATTCGGTAAACCCAGATTATTTTGAGAAAATTGCATGAACAAAAAAAAACAGAACTGCTTCACTTTTGGGTGCTTTTTTTGTCTATATGTTACCTGTATCACCTGCAGAAAACGGAAGGTGATACAATCCCAATGTGCAGTAATGGGGGGGGCGATTCCATTATACCCCAGGGGAAACCCTAGACGCAGCTGGCCGACTTCCTGTCGTCCTGCACAAATCAAGAATAACTCTGAATAGGAAATAAATCAAGTTATCTTTTCAGAACAAAAATCTCTATAAAGGCAAGAACGCACAAACTTGTATTACCTGCTGAAAACCATGTTATGTGATATTTTATTTAAGCATATCACATAACATGGTTTTCAAAGCGGATGCCAAGGCCAAACCTTGCTTTTTTTTGAACATTGACAGAGGTAAGAAATTATTGTATATTTTATTTATAAGGAAATCGCGCCTTTAATCGCGAGTGTTATACGGAGGTCGTAAGTTTTCTTACGGCCTCGTTTTTTATATATGGACAAATTACTTTTCTATGAAATTGACAACAACTATATAGATTTTCTCTCAAAATTTTCTGAGCATTTGTTTCATAATGCGAAAATATCGCAAAGTTATTCAAGAAAATATATCGGAATCCTTTTTGAAATTAATGGCTTAAAATATTTTGCTCCACTTTCCTCATTTAAACCAAAGCATAAAAGATTAAGCGAAACTGTCGATTTTATAAAAATCGGTGATATGGCTGTAATAAATCTGAATAATATGTTCCCTGTGCCGGATGGAATTTATTCTCTAAAGAATCCTGAAGCAGAAAATGATTTACAATACAGAACTTTACTCAATAATGAAATTCGTATAGTAAGAAAAAAAGAGGAACAAATAATTAATAATGCAAAAACTGTTTACAATCACAAAATAACAAATGACGGTAAATCAAAATTGAGTCAGCGATGCAATGACTTTAAATTACTCGAAGAAAAGTGTAAGGAATATGAAATTCCTTTAAAGAAGAAATAGAATCAAAGCCGACTCTGGATGATTTGATTAAAAAGGAAGTATTGAATAAAAATTGTACATTGATTTATAGCAAGAAATCTCATATATTATATACAGATTGAGGACATAGGGCTTGTCCTGGCTAAATAAATAAGATCCGATAGATGATTGGGGGCGGAGAGCCTGCCCCGGCTAACAAAATAAAGCTCGATTGAGGAATCTCTGTAGACATCTACAGGGCTTTTTTTAAGAACGAGAAATAAAAATAGCCTTTACAAAATTTGTTTCAGATTATAAGAAAGATGTAATTCGTCACAAGAGAAATCCAAGTATTCCTGCAAATCCGAGGTTTCAATATTGCACATTGCAATATTTTAATAAAGAATTAGGAATAGAATGAAATAAAACCCGACAACGCTTCGTAGCCGACGATGGGACAGGACACCCTTTCTTACATAGTTCTTCCGATTCCCTGTGTTTTTACACGGTGAACGCATCGGATGAGAGTCATAAGTTTTGCTTCGAGAATTTCCTTATTCCCCCGCCAGCACTTTTTCCATCAGTTTCTTTCGTTCGCTCAGATATTTTGCCCAAGTCACAAGCTCCGAGCGGTCCAGGCTTTCGATAAAATCTTCATTCAGAAGCTTGATTACGAACTGCCAGCTTGGGGTAATGTATGTCGTAATAAGATGAGGTTCGTAATCACCCAGAATCACGCTTCCGTCACTCATTTTTGTGGCTTTCAGTTTTAGGAGAAGTCCTTCGCCAGTGTAATCCCGTGGAGTGTCGGGGGCAGCGAACTGAGGATTCGTCCTTTGCGCCGAAATTGTGTTTCCGTTTGCGTACATTATGAAAGCCTTGCGTTCTTTTTGCCCCAAGTTTTGTGTGTAGTGAGTAGAAGCCGCCGTTTCCTCAAAAATCTTCACCACATGCGGATGGTTTGCCCAGATTATGTCGGCCTTGCATTCCTCGATAATCCGGCGGAAGAATTTTTTATGATTCTCTGTTACTGCAATCACATATTCTGGCTCGTCAGTGTGAACCGAAAGCACGAAAAGGTCAGCCTTTGAAGATTCCTGCAAGCTCTTCAGTTCTTCTATTAATTGTTTGCGTTTTTTTTCTGTTGAAGGATAGAAGTCGATGTAAGAGGAATAATCATTGCGGTTCAAAATCTCCGTGATAGCTACAAAAAGCACTTTGAATCCATTCTTTTCGATGATTTTGTATGTAAGAGGCCCGCCGCTCTTTTCTTTGAGACCACAAGCCCATATTCCTTTGCGACTGTCGAAATATTTTTTAGATGCCTTGATTCCGTCAAGATACTGGTCGTTTGTGTGATTGTTCGTGAGCGAGAACACATTGAATCCGGCCTTTATCGCCGCCTCAACATATTCAGTGTGCATGTTGAACTGCGGATAAGTGCTCCAGGGGAGTGAATCAGCTACCGGAGCCTCAACATTTGCAAAAGCCAGGTCTGCCTTGGAAACAAGCGGGGTAATGTCGCGCCATATTCTGTCAAAGTCAGTGATTTTGTAGTTAGGGGCATGAGCCATAATGTCTCCCGCAAAAAGTAACGAAAGCTCAGATTGTGGAACAGCAGTTTTGCGAGATTCTTTTGCTGCTGAAAGTTCTTTTGTTGTGCTACAAGAAAAAACTAAACTTAGAAAAAAAATATGTGCGAGAAAGAGAAATGATTTTCGGATTCTTTTTAAATTCATTACTTAATTATAAATCAAAAATTCCTGTCAATCAAATTTTCTGATTCTTAATTGTAATCTGTTCCCACTTCACGCCTTCGCCGTTCTGAACATCCCTGCTGAGTTTTGAGCCAATTACATTGTCCAAAAAACGCGGGTGCAAGCCGACAGAAAGCACTTTTTCTGTCCTCAAAACACCAATATCTTCCATATTAATGACTTCTCCGGCCTTCATTGAGCGCATGAAGTGCAGGCTTCTGTTTGTGCGGCCGTAATTGGCTTCTTCGGCGGGGGCAAGTTTTTTGATTCCGCTTCCGAGGATTTTCTGGACACGACCGCCGTATTCTTCGGTCAGCTGCTTCAAAATATAATTCTTCGCGTTCTCGCCGTATTGCCGGAAAGCTGCCTCGCACTGATGTATGCAATGGCTCATCAGTGCAAACTGTTCGCCTGTGAGTGCTACCGGGTCGTCAAGACCGTCCGTTTCTTTTGAGAGAGTGATGTGCTTTTCAATCATCGTTCCGCCCACGCTGGCAGCAATCGAAGGAACAAGAACCGGGTCAAGTGAATGGTCGCTTACTCCGCACGGAACGCCGAAAATGGCAGCGAGGTTTGGAATCAGCTTTAAGTTGTATTCTTCTTCCGGGGCAGGGTAGCTTGTGATGCAGTGGAGCAGGGTGATATTCTCACGTCCAAGAATCGAAAGGGCTTCCTCGATGTCGGCGAGTTTGGACACTCCAGAGGAAATAATCATCGGAATATCGTATGTCTTTCGATATTCGGCAAGTTTTTTAAGAAGAGGAATATGATTGAGTTCTGGTGAGGCGATTTTGATTGCGTCTGGTTTTATGGCGAGAAGTTCTTCCAGAGAACGAAGACCGAACGGCGAGCATGTGAATTTCGCGCCTTTTTCGTGAGTGTAGCGCAGGCATTCCTCGAAAAAACTTGGTTCCACTTCAAGTTCACGGAATCTGTCGTAAAGAGGAATTTTCCCTGTTGGAAGGTTTACGAATCCTGTATTCGGGTGCAGGATTTCATCAGCGTAAACCCACTGAAATTTTATGTAGTCAGCGCCGCTCTCTGCCGCACAATCAATAAGTTTTTTTGCCTTTTCTAAATCACCGCCATGCGATGTTCCTATTTCTGCTATAATTTTCATCTTTTGCCAACCTTTTTTTATTTTACCATAAAGATTTTGTGTGGTACAATAAAAATATGATTAAAGCTATTGCAAAATTATTCAAAGCCCTGAATGCAAATGTCAATCCGGGCGAAATCGCACATGCTTTTTCGTGCGGTATCCTTCTTGGACTCATGCCTAAGAACAATGTTTTCTGGTATCTGCTTTTTATCTTCATTCTTTTTATCAGGATTAATAAGCCGATGTATCTTCTCATGACTCTGCTGGCTTCTGCCTTTGCACCTTTCCTTGACGGACTTTTTGACACTGTCGGATATGCTTTCCTCACGATTCCGTCTTTGTCTGATTTCTTCGGCCAGCTTTTTGAAATCCCTTTTGTCGCATTCACAAAGTTCAATAACTCGGTTGTCATGGGATCTTTCCTTTGTGGCCTTGTATTTTATATTCCGGCTTATTTTATTGGCCGTCTCTTCGTCTTTTTGTGGCGCAAATATATCACAGCCTTTATGCGCAGAACAAAAATCACCAAAGTTATCGCAAAACTTCCTTTGGTCAGCAAAATCGCAAGTCTTGTAGGAGATGAATAAAATGTCAGATAAAAAAGAAAAAAAAGCCAAAAAGCCTGCCAAGACTTTTCCAGCAAAAAAGCTTCCCGGGATGCTCAAAAAATCCTACAATCAGAAAACGCTGGATAAAATCCTCAAAAAAATCTATATTCCCGAAGATCGTCAGCTTGTTCAGTCAATGTTTTCTGAAAAATACCAGAAGGGCAAAAAGGAGCTCCTTCGGGTTCCTCGTGAAACTCAGTATACAAAGGCTCAGCTTAAAGAACTCAAAGTCCTCGTAAAGAATATCAAAAAAAATAAGGGGCGATTTAAGGCCGCTCCATTCATTGCTGTCAGTTCTGCTGTTGCCGCTATTGTCGTCGCCGTCACTGTCTTCAAAAATCCTGTCGCAAAAATGGCAATTCGCTCTTCAATGCAGGGCATTTTTGGTGCGAAATGTGACATTGGTTCCGTAAATGTTGAAATTTTGGGTATGCAGCTCACTGTCCGCAATCTGGCCCAGGCAAGTTCAAGCAATCCTATGAAAAATATCTTCCAGTTTGACAAGCTTGACCTTGATTTTAACCTTACCCAGCTGCTTCGTGCAAAATTCAATGCTCAGAATGTTGAAATCACAGGGCTTGCAATAAACACTGAGCGCAAAACAAGCGGAGCACTTCCTGTAAAGGCAAAAAAAGAAAAAATCAAAAAGGAAGATAATGAAGATTCTGCTTTTTATACGGCTCTCAAAGAAAAATCAGGTCAAAAAATTGCAGATTCAAAGGATTCTGTAATGTCCCTGCTTTCACAGTATGATCCTCAGGCTCTAATCGCAAACATTCAGGACAATATCAAGACCAAAAAAGCAGTTGAAGACGCCGAGGCAGAAATTCAGGTTCTGATTGATAAATGGCAGTCAAAACCTGCTGAAATTCAATCTGACGTAGAAAATTTCAGGAGCAATTCTGAAAAACTTGCAAAACTCGATCCTTCAAGCCTCAAAACTCCGCAAGAAATAAAGGATGCTGTGGAGAGTATTCAGAAGGCGATTGAGAACGGCAAAAAAATCAAGTCCGATGTTGACTCAACCGTTGCTGCAGTCGAAAAGGATAAAAAGAAAGTTTCTTCAATTGAGAAAAAAATTGATGTGGCAATCAAAAGTGACCGTGAACTCATCAAGTCTCAGATTCCTGAGCTTTCTCTAGACAATGCGCGGAATGTCCTTTCCGGCGTCTTTGATGAATTCGCATATTCAATGCTCGGAAAATACTATCCATACGTTAAAAAAGCAGTTTCGTATGCAAATTCTATGAAATCTTCCGATTCTGCCAAAGACAAGGCCAAAAAAGCCGAAAAGAAAAAGTCTAAGAAGGCATTCTCGCGTTCTGTCGGGCGAAATGTTTACTGGAGAAAAGACCGTGTTCCAAAGTTACTGATTGAAAATCTTCATGGAAGCGGAAGCGGAATTGATTTGCGCATAACCAATATTTCAAGTGATATGGATAAGGTCGGAAAGCCTCTCGTTGCAACCGGAACTTACAGTCTTTCTTCACGTGTCCATAAAGCTGGCCTCACAGTTGATTCTCGAAGCGACAGTTCTGCACCTCTGATTTCCGGCACATATTCAAGCGATAATTTCCCTGTTAAGCTTGATTTGGGGGCTGTTGTAGACAAGCCTGGCATTCCTTCCTTCTCAGGAACCACTTCAATCGATATGAAATTTACAGCTGAATCTGACTTCAGCTTTACTGCTGGCGGTGATTTTGCTTTGAATCCTGTTTCAATCACTTCAAAGCCGATTACACCTGATTTTGCCAACAGAATTTATTCAGGTGCCCTTGCTTCTGTAAATCACATGACTGTAAAGGCTGATTCGGCTTACTCTGAGTCAAAGGGTATCAGTCTTGGAATTTCAACTGATGCAGAAAAAATCATCATGGATTCGCTTAAAGCAATTGCTTCAAAAGAATTTGATTCAATCAAGGAAGATGCGATTGCAAAAGTAACCGAAGAACTTAATGCTTACACTGCCGGCTTCACTTCAAAATTCGGTGACTTTAATGAACTTGTTGAAAAACTCAAGGATTCAAAATCTCTCAGCGATGAACTTAACAGGCAGCTTGAATCTAAAAAGTCTGAGCTGACAAATCAGCTGAAAGGGGCTGCAAAAGCCGAAATAGACAAGAAAAAACAGGAAGCTGAGCAGAAGACCAAAGAAGAAGCAGCCAAAAAAGCGGAGGAAGTTCTTGGTAATAGCGGGGCAGGAAAGGCTGCTGGAAAAGCCGCAGGAAATCTTCTCAAAGGCTTTAAAAAGTAAAGAATTATAGGATATTTACACGATTTTTTATTTATGGTATTCTATATTATTCAATTTCGTAATCTTATTTTTTAGGAGTGTTCCATGTCTGGACATAATAAATGGTCGACCATTAAACATGCAAAGGGCGCAGCAGACGCAAAACGCGGCGCATTGTTCACAAAATTGATTAAAGAAATTTCTATCGCAGCAAGCATGGGTGGCGGAGATCCAAACGCAAACCCACGTCTTCGTGCAGCAATCGTCAAAGCTCGTGCTGCTTCAATGCCAAAAGATAACATTGAGCGCGCAATCAAAAAGGGTACAGGTGAGCTTGGTGGCGGAACATTCGAAGAGCTTGTATACGAAGGATACGCAGCTGGCGGTGTAGCAGTTCTCGTTGAGGTTCTTACAGACAACCACAACCGTGCTGCAGCAAACGTTCGCAACATTTTCAATAAAACAGGCGGAAACTTGGGAACATCTGGTTCTGTAAGCCGTATGTTCGACCGCAAAGGTGTCATCGAGTATGATGCTGAAACAGTTTCAGAAGAAGAAGTAATGGAAGCAGCTCTTGAAGCTGGTGCTGAGGATATCGTAAACGAAGATGGTATCATCACAGTTACAACAGCTCCAAATGACTTCACAGCTGTAGTTGAGGCTCTCGAGCCAAAAGGATGGACTTCACTCTCTGCAGAAGTTGCCATGGTTCCACAGGCTTACACAGCAGTTGATAAAGACACAGCTGCAAAAGTTCAGAAACTCATTGACCGTCTCGAAGAGGATGATGATGTTCAGAACGTTTGGTCAACTGTAGAATATCCAGACGACTTCGATCCAGAGGCATAAGCCAAAAGATTCTTTCTGAAAGAATATGTTATAAGAAAGCTACAAAATTCTATGTTAGATTTTTGTAGCTTTTTTTTATATAATGCCAGTGAATGTAAAAACAGGCGGAAGCGGCAAGCACTTTCATTGTCGTGCTTGTTTGGTTATGACACGACTCCACTTTGTGCGGGCGAGCGAAGCGAGTCCAATTTCTAAATACGCACAACCGTGGAGTCTAGTGGCATGTTCCCGCTGGGAGCCTGTTTTTGAATAGACAGTTATTCTATAAAAAAAAGATGCAAAAACGGCGTGTAATTGGCATTGATCCAGGCCTTGCTCACACAGGTTTCGGTATAATCGATGCATTCGGAAACAATATTCGTCTCGTAAGCTATGGTGTAATAGAGACACCCTCAATCGAGGAGCATGGAACTCGTTTGCTTGAAATTTATAATCGTCTTGTCGCAGTTCTTATGGAATTCAAGCCGGAGCAGGCTTCAATGGAGGAGCTTTATTTTGCCAGAAACGTTTCAAGCGCTATGAGCGTTTCTGAAGCAAAAGGGGTGGTTACAATGTGTCTGGCACAGCAAGCACTCCCTTTAAGCATGTATCGCCCCAATCAAATTAAATATTCTGTAACAGGCACAAAAACTGCTGACAAAAAAACTGTCGAGCAATATGTCAAAATCCTTCTCAATCTTGAGACCGAACCAAAACCGGATCACGCTGCCGATGCACTTGCAGCTGCAATTACGCATGTATTTTCTACTTCAAAAATGAATTACATTGTTTAAAAAAAAAAGAAAACCGCCAGCTTTTGGCGGTTTATAGTTTGCCTCACTTCGCTTAATCGAAGGGCAATTAATGGATCCCTGCTTTTCCGCAGGTGGAGTGAATGTAATTACAAGACCCCTGAGGAGTCAGATCTTTTTGTCGGAAATTGCATTACGCCTCCTTTCGTGCAGCCGGTGTGCGTCCTCATCTCGCTCCTCACTACAATTTAATAATAACATACATTTCCAATAATGCAAGTTTTTTTTCATTTTTTTTATATAATTTTTATTGTTTTTTTTCCCTTGACTTTGAATTGATTCGTCAGTATATTTACACATGGAATTAATCATCGGGGGTGCACCGGTTTCGACGATTGTGATCAAGGCACTTACTGCATGTGGGAGTCAAGGTTCCCCAAACTGAGAAAACAATAACTGCAATTTTCGAAAGAAAAGAAGAAGAAGTCGAAGAGGCTTCTTTCGCAGAAGCTCTCGCTGCTTAATTGCGCTTGAGCCGGAACTAATGGGGTGCTGTTCCTAACTTCATTACTTCCGTCACAAACAGGGACTTGCTGCTTGATGTTTCTGGTCTTCGAGCGGGACTTTTTAATCAGAATACGGAGAAGACGCTTGTTATGCTGCTACCTGCTCCCGACAACTACCTCGCATAACTAAACATGTAGATGTATTTGGCTTCCACTTTCGGACGGGGGTTCAATTCCCCCCATCTCCAGAGCCGCTTGAGAAATCTCAGGCGGCTTTTTTTATGAAATTTACTGGTAGACCCTCACGTAATCGACTTCCATCTGGCATTTTTCGAGATTGCCTGGAATGTCCCCTCCAAGAGTTCCGCCCATTGCCACGTTCATGATGATGTAGAACGGTTTGTCGAAAGGCCATGCTGCCCACGGTTCATTTTCGGTATGAGGATTTTTGTATTCGGTCAGGAATTTTCCGTCGTAGTACCACTGAATTGAATCTTCCTGCCAAAGAACTGCGTAAGTGTGCCATTTCGTAACGTTTGGAATCTCGATATAATCGCTGTTGACCGCGTTGCCGCCTGAGCCTGCCTTGCAATGCACCGTGCCGTAAGTTTTTTTGCCCCAGGTGTTAGTGGCGTATTCCATTACGTCAATTTCACCGCTTCGAGGCCAGTTGCCGTATGCTGAAAATTGAGGCATCATCCAGAGTGCAGGCCATGAGCCTTTTTCAACAGGAAGTTTTGCCCGGAATTCAATGTAGCCGTATGTGAAGCTCTGTTTGAAGCTTGACATGAGGCGCGCGCTCGTCCATTTGCCGCTGTCATTTTTGTGAGCGACGATTTTGAGAGTTCCGTTGCTTACGAAAGAATTTGAGCGGTCTTTTGTGTAATTCTGCCGCTCGCCGTTGCCCCAGCCGTGCCCGCCAGTGTTGTAATCCCAGTTGTCCGGGTTTGGCTCGGTGCTAGTGCCGTCAAATTCATCTGACCAGACAAGACTCATGTTTTCCTTGACGTAGCCAGGTCGAACATCCTGTTCCTTATCTTCGCAAGACGAAAAAATCAGGGCTAACATGATTACGCTTGCACCAAAAGCAAATTTTTTAGTATTTGACATAAAAGTGTGATTAATTTTCATTTTTAAATTATAAAATAGAATTTGAATTTTATAAAGAAAATTATCATTGCAAAATAATGAAAGTAGGCTTAAAATAAAATTATGGATTTTCAATCTATTGTTGATTCTTACGAGATGGCTGCGGCGGTTCTCTCTGTTGAGGACAAAGGCGATGGTCGTTATGGGGACATTCGTATTGTTCGCGCAAATTCCATGTATCGAAAAATCATGGGCGAGGGCTATCATGATGATATGATTTATTATGAGCTTATCCCAAAAGAAGCAAAATTTGAGGATTTTTGCTATCGTTGTGCTGTTCATAAACAGCATCTTCATGCCTATGTCGATACAAAAGCAATGGGGGTGTGGACTGACGGCACCTATATTCCTCTTTCAAGTTCCGTTGACCAGGGGAATATTCATTATTTCATTTTCTTTTTTGAATTTACAAATGGGCCTGACGCTGACAACATTTCCGACGTATCAATGGATTCTGCATCCTTTGTTATCAAAACTTGTTTTAAGCTCAGGCAATCAAATGATTTTTGCAAATGCATGACAGCTGTAAACTGTGACATTCAAGAAAAAACCGATTCTTTCTGCAGCAGTATTGTCCTTGTGGATACGGAACGTGATAAATCAGCAATCTTATGTGCAAAATTCCGTAATGATTGTGCCAAAATCGATGATTTCAAAGATCAGCTTACTAACGAGGTAATTTCTTCATGGAAGGAAACCGTTAAGAACCATGATAATATTATCGTAAAAGATGATGTTGATATGGCTGAGTTAGAGAAAGTCAATCCTCTGTGGGCAAAATCTTTGCGCGGGGCCAATGTTAAAAGCCTGATTCTTGTTCCTCTTTTGCGAATGGACAAAATCCTCGGCTATCTGTTTGTAACCAATTTTAATACCGACCGGCTTGTTGAAATAAAAGAAATTATCGAGCTGGTCTCATTCTTTATCTCTGCAGAAGTTGCCAATAATAATCTCATGGAGCGGCTTGAGTTCATGAGCAATGTTGATTTGCTCACAGGTCTGCGCAACCGAAATTCCATGAACTACCGTGTTGATTTATTCGTAAGCGGTGAGCGAAAAGTGTCTGCTCCGTTTGGTGTTATTTTCGCAGATCTGAACGGACTCAAACAAGCGAATGATACAGGCGGGCATATTGCTGGTGATGCTTTGCTCAAAAAAGCAGCAAATTTACTTACCGAAGTGTTTGAAAGCTACGAAATATATCGTGCTGGTGGTGATGAATTCGTAGTGATAGCTCCAGAATGTTCAAAAGAATCTTTCGAACGTAAAGTCGCGGAGATTCGAGAAAAATCCTGCTATGGTTCAGAGGTTTGCTTTGCAATTGGCTCGCATTGGGACGAGAAGGGCATGAATTTACGTCTTGCCATGCACCTTGCCGATGAAGCAATGTATGCAGACAAGAATAAATTCTATGAGAACCATCCGGATAAAGTTAGAAGATAACTAATTTTGAAAATTTAGTTCGCTTCGTTTGTTGATTTATCGTGCTTTGTTCCAGCGAGATATGCGTGGCGAATTAACTTTTTGAGCGTTTGTTTTTTGGAATGTGTGAGCACACCGCTGTAGATTGTGAAGCACTCCCGCTCAAGGTTCTCTGGTACTTTGATTTCTTCATTTGTCGATGACATAAGCTATTCTCCTTTTTGTCTGCCTTTCAAGTGGAAGGTGGGCAAACGGTTTGGTTTATATCAGGGGCAGATATACTTTATAGCTTAATTATAACTACTATTCACAGAGTTGTCAATTTTATACTTTCAAAAAAAAGTACTTTCTCTTATAATAATTGCATGAAAAACGAATCTCTTATCAATAGTTATAAAAATTTTTTGGATAACGGAAAAACTGAGCGCGAGTGTGTGTCTCAGATTATTTCTTTGGCACGGGAATCAGGTTTTAAGGAAATCAGTGAGTTCAATTCCCTCAAAGCGGGCGACAAAGTTTTTGTGCAGAAGATGAACAAGGCAATCGCTCTCTTTGTTGTTGGCTCGGAGCCGATTGAGCAGGGCATGAACATTCTTGGTGCTCATATCGATTCTCCTCGCCTCGACGTCAAGCAGAATCCTCTTTACGAGAATGATTTTTTGGTCTACCTCAACACACATTATTACGGTGGAATCAAAAAATACCAGTGGGTCACTCTTCCGCTCGCTATTCACGGCATTGTCTGCAAAAAAGACGGAACAAGCATCCAAGTGTGTGTAGGTGAGGGCGAGAACGATCCCGTTTTCTGTATTTCGGACATCCTTCCTCATTTGGCGCAAAAACAAATGAAAGAGGTCGCCAGCGATTTTATTTCTGGTGAGAGCCTTGACTTGATTTTGGGAAGCGGAATCCCTTCTAAAGATGATGATAAGAACGAGAAGAAAGACAAGCCTTCCGCAAAAAAAGCAATTCTTGCGATTCTCAAAGAAAAATACGGGATCGAAGAAGATGATTTCGGCTCTGCTGAGCTTGAAGTCGTTCCTTCTGGCCGCGCCCGTGATTTGGGATTTGACCGCTCATTGATCCTTGCTTACGGGCAGGACGACCGTTCTTGTGCCTACACTTCAGTCCGCGCCCTTCTTGACTCTCAGGCTTCAAAACGAACGAATTGCTGCCTTTGTGTCGATAAGGAAGAAATCGGTTCTGTCGGAGCTACGGGCATGGGAAGTCACTTCTTTGAGAACGCTTTGGCTGAAGTCGTTGTCCGCCTGCCGGATGGATATTCAGAGCTTTCTTTGAGAAGGTGTCTTGCAAATTGCAACATGCTTTCAAGCGACGTAAACGCGGCCTTTGACCCGATGAATTCAGATTTGTTTGACAAGGCTAATGCAAGCTTCCTAAATGGGGGCATCGTATTCAATAAATACACTGGAAGCCGTGGAAAGAGCGGGGCCAGCGACGCTAACCCGGAATTCATCGCAAGATTACGTGGTTTGCTTGATACTGCAAACGTAAAATATCAGATGGCAGAACTTGGAAAGGTTGATCAGGGTGGTGGCGGAACAATTGCCTATCTTGCCGCAAAATATGGCATGAATGTGCTCGATGCCGGTGTCTCAGTCCTCTCAATGCACGCTCCATGGGAAATCACAGCCAAAGAAGATATTGAGCAGGCATACAACGCATACAAGGCATTTCTGACATTAGAATAAAAAAAAGCCACACAGATTCGGGATTCCTACGGAATCCCATTTTTTTATTCTTTACGTTTGATTTTGCGTAGCAAAATCGAATCTGTGTGGCAATCTTTTTATTTTATATATGATTAAGCAGTCTGTTGTTCTATAAGAAGCTGCTCCAGGTTTGGTTTTACCTTGCCGTCTACGATTTCTTTTGTGACGGTGAGCTTCTTTTTGCCCTTGATGCTTGGTGCTTCGTACATCAAGTCCATGAGCAGCTTTTCGACGATTGAACGCAAGCCTCGTGCGCCGGTCTTCTGCTTGATTGCAGTCTCGGCGATTTCATCAAGCGCGTCGCTCGTGAAATCCAAATCCAAGTCGTCCATCTCGAACGAAGCCTTGAACTGTTTTGTGATTGCGTTCTTTGGCTCTGTGAGAATGCGAGTGAGGTCGGCTTTTGTAAGCTCTTTGAGGGCTACGGAGATTGGCATACGACCGATAAGCTCCGGTATAATACCGAATTTTACGAGGTCGTCCGGTGTACACTGGTTCAAAAGCTCCATTCGGGCTGTTTCATCCATTGTGCCTACATTTGAACCGAATCCAAGTGAGTGAGCCGCAATGCGCTGCTCAATGATTTTGTCCAGACCTACGAATGCACCGCCCAAAATGAAAAGAATGTTCGATGTGTCAATCTGAAGCATTTCCTGATTAGGGTGCTTTCGGCCGCCCTGCGGTGGAACGGAAGCCTGGGTGCCTTCGATAATCTTAAGGAGAGCCTGCTGAACGCCTTCTCCAGAAACGTCGCGTGTGATTGAAGTGTTCTCGCTCTTGCGACCGATTTTATCAATCTCATCGATGAAGATAATTCCACGTTCTGCTGCAGGAATGTTTCCGTCTGCAGCGTTAATCAGTTTGAGAAGAACGTTCTCTACGTCTTCACCTACATAGCCGGCTTCTGTTAAAGTTGTGGCATCTGCAATTGCAAACGGAACCTTAAGCTTTTCTGCCAGAGTCTTTGCGAGCAAAGTCTTACCAGAACCTGTAGGCCCGATAAGAAGTACGTTTGACTTTTCGATTTTAACATCATCATCAGTTTTGATGACATCGAGCTTTGACATTCGCTTGTAATGGTTGTAAACAGCTACTGAAAGAGCTTTTTTGGCATATTCCTGACCGATTACATATTCGTCGAGATAAGCCTTGAATTCTTTTGGAGAAGGAACTTCGGTCATATCGATTGGATCGACAGACTTTTCTTTTTGAGAGACAATTCCTTGGCAAACGGCGATACATTTATCGCAAATGAAAATGTTATTTGACGGTGCCGCTACAAGATGACGCTTTTCGTCACCAGGCTTTCCACAGAAAGAGCAGTACTGCACGTCGTTACGAAATCCTCGCATTATTTTGCCTCCGTTGAATTTGACTCTGCGCGAGAAGGCATTACTTTGTCTACGATTCCGTATTTAAGTGCGTCTTCTGCGCTCATGAAGAAATCTCGTTCCATATCTTTTGCGATTTCATCTTCTGATTTACCGCATTTTTCTGCAAGGTATTTGATTGAAAGTTTTTTGAGGCGGATAATTTCTTTTGCCTGAACTGCAATATCGCTTTCCTGCCCCTGAACACCACCGCGTGGCTGATGAATCATTACTCGGCAAGAGGGAAGTGCGAAACGTTTGCCTTTGGTGCCGCCTGCAAGCAAAATTGCGCCCATTGATGCGGCCTGGCCAATACAGATTGTCTGAATGTCGCATTTGACGTACTGCATGGCATCGTAAATTGCAAGACCTGCAGTGACGCTTCCGCCTGGAGAGTTGATGTAAATGCTGATGTCTTTGTCCGGGTTTTCTGATTCAAGGAAGAGAATCTGCGCTACGACAAGGTCTGCATTCAAGTCGTTGATTTCACCGTCAACGAAAATGATTCGGTCCTTTAAGAGCCGTGAATAAATGTCGTAGAATCGTTCGCCGTTTCCGCTTCGCTCGATAACACTTGGCATGTAATTGTTCATCTGTTCGTTCATCAAAATCCTCATTAGCCGTGAAAAAGTGCATTGCTGTGAAATGCACAAAGCACTCACAATTACGGCATTATTTGTTCTACTATATAATATAATGAATTTTTCAAAAAAATCCAAAAAAAAACGGAATGTTTCCGAAAAAGTTTGGAACATTCCGCTTTAAATCGGAGATTTAAGAAAATCTTCGCTATTATTTCAAGTTAAACAAGTCTTTGAAAGAAACTTTATCACCTTTTGAAACTTTTGCTTCAGCAAAAATCTCTTTGTAAAGTTTCTGCTCTTTTGCCTCGTCAATAAGATATTCTTTTGCACGAGGATCAGCGTAGTGCTGTTTAACTTCATCAACTGTGATTCCGTTAGCATCAGCGATCTTCTGATATTCAGATTCAATTTCCTCTGGTGTTACAGAAATGTTTCGCTCTTTGAGAAGGTTGTCAACGATGATTCGGCTTTTGAGCATTTTCTCAGCGTCGCCAGTCCATTCTTTGAGCATATCTTCCTTTTTCTGACCTGAAGCTGTAATCATTTTGTCGAGTTCCTCTGGAGTTGTCTGGAACTGCTGTGCCATCATTCTCCAGCGGCCGTCAAGCTCTGCGTTGAGCATGCTTGCAGGAATTTCAAACGGATTTTTCTCAACGAGCTGTGAGAGCAAATCGTTTGTTTTGATTTCATTGATTTTGTTTGTGCGAGCGTTCTCAAGCTTCTGCATGATGTCCTTTTTGAGGTCATCGAGAGTCTTGAACTTCTCGTTTACGTCCTGTGCAAGGTCGTCGTCGAGGGCAGGGAGGTTGCGGACTTTAATCTGTTTAACAGTTACAGAATATTTCTTTGTTTTGCCTGCAAGCTCTGCATCTTTTTCGTCTTTGTCGTAAGTCTTAGAAACTTCTTTTGACTCACCTTTCTTCATTCCGATGAGGTCATCGTCGATTTTGTAAACGTTCTCAGCTGTTCCGAGAGTGAATGTGAATTCCTCGCGTTTTGTTGAAGCGATTTCAGCACCATTCTCATCTTTCTCTACGATAGAGATTGTAACGATGTTGTCTTTCTCGGCTTTCTCGTCATCTTTTTTGTCGATAACGACTGCGTTGCGCTCCTGAATTCCTTTGAGCTCTTCGTTAAGCTCTGTGTCGCCAACTGTTACCTGTGGTTCTTTGATTGTAACTGATTTGAAGTCAAATCCTTTGAGGTCGACTTTTGGGAATACATCATAAGTTACTGTGTATACAAAATCTTTTGATGTATCGAATTCTGGCATTTTCTCGAGAACTGGCTGTGCGTAAGGAAGAGGACGATTCTCTAATTCCTTTTCGTCAGAGAAGATTTCGTTGAGTGATTTGTCGATGAGATCGCTGGCTGCTTCCATTTTAATCTGCTCGCCATATTTTCTCTCAAGAACAGAAGCTGGAACATGACCTTTGCGGAAGCCAGGAATCTGAACCTGCTTTACATATCTGCTGATTGTTTCGTTGTAGCTGTCCGCAACATCCTTTTTTGCAACTGTAACGGTGAGCTTTGCTGCTGAGTGCTCCAATTTTTCGATTTCTTTTGTGACTTTCACACTAGTCCCCTTAAATGTTGAAATAAAAAAAGCGATTCAGATGAAATCTAAATCGCCCAAGTTAGAGCGGAAAACGGGATTCGAACCCGCGACATCCACCTTGGCAAGGTGACGCGCTACCACTGCGCTATTTCCGCAAAAAAATTAATTTGCATCTGTTGTATTGCAATAAACTGTTTGCTGTGGCATGAACCACACAGTTAGAGCGGAAAACGGGATTCGAACCCGCGACATCCACCTTGGCAAGGTGACGCGCTACCACTGCGCTATTTCCGCAAATTATAACTTAAAAAAAAGTTATGCGAGAGAAGGGACTTGAACCCTTACGCCGAAGCACTAGATCCTAAGTCTAGCGTGTATGCCAATTTCACCACTCTCGCGTTAAACTCGGCATAGGCAAAGTGCCGCAATTCCGATTCTCTTCAAGCTTTTGAGCCTGAATGAGCGACCGGGGGCTCGAACCCCGGACCCACAGATTAAGAGTCTGTTGCTCTACCAACTGAGCTAGTCGCCCGAAATATCAGTTAAAAATATGCGTCCGACACGGATCGAACGTGCAACCTACGGATTCGAAGTCCGTTACTCTATCCAATTGAGCTACGAACGCATTTTTGTTAATGCTGCCTTTGACTCAAAGTCTAGAGCAGATTGGGTGCCTGATGGGGCTCGAACCCACGACAATCAGATCCACAATCTGACGCTCTACCACTGAACTACAGGCACCATGTAACTGACGTGTGATAATATATCAGAAACATAATAAAAGTGTCAAGCGGTTGAAATAGAATTTTTTGGAAAAAAATATAAAAAAAATTCTACGCCTATTTTAAATTATTGATACATGCTTGCGGCCGTTTACCATTTTTACCGTTTGGGGGCGTTACGGGGGCAGAGCCCCTGTAGAGGGGGTAGCGACCAACGAAGTGGGCGCGCAGGGGGAGACTTCACCCTTTTTATTTTAACTGAGGTTAAATTTTTTAAGCAGGTTCCTATACACCGCAATTTCTGCATCATCAATTGAAAGGCCTGTTTCTTTTTGGACTGATTCAGCTACTTCATGCATGCTTCGTTTTACGGTGTCTACGGAAGAATCTGTTCTTTTCGCAATTTTCTTTGCCATGAGATTTATTTCTTTTTCGCGGAGTTTTTCTGGACTGGTTCTGAATAGTAACATAAAATCCCCTTGTCCAAATTATTCTAACGCAGATTGTTTGAAAATCATGATTTCAGATGATTTATTTTTCATATTCAACTTTCTCTAAACTTTGACTTTTGCTTTCCGATAATCTAAAAGAACAAATATAGGATTTGACGTAGATGTCATTTCTTTTTGGGGATTTTCATGGCTGAAGAAAATATTGAGCAGAAAGATACTATTATCGCGCACAAAGAAAATCTGGTTTCTGTAATGCAGGAAGAGAGCGCGCTTTTGGATAAAATCTTGGAGCAGCAGACTGTCTTGCATGATTGCGTGAAGGATAAGGACTGGGAAATGCTCAACCGTAACATCGAAAATCTCCAGACTTTGAGCGACCAGTTCGTGGAGCTTGAGGAAAAACGCATGGCTCTGAGCGACCACATCGACATGGCAAGCGATGAGACTATTTCGCCTGTCTTGAGCGAGGTGAGGGGAAAGCTTCAGAAATCGAAGGTGGAGAATAAAGTTCTTAACGAATATATTTCCACCACGCGAAAATTCCTTCAGGGTGTGTTTGATTCTGTTGTGCCGCAGCGAAGGAATGTTCTTTATTCGAACAAAGGTCAGGTTGTAAAGCCTGAATTGAGCAGCATAGTGCTGAATCAGATGGTATAGGTAAAAAAAGCATTCATATATAGGAGATGTGAAAAATGGCAAATTCATTTGGAGCGATTGAGATTGGAAAAAGAAGCCTTATGGCTCATTCCACACAGATTAACACTGCCGGTCACAATATCACCAATGCCGACACGGAAGGTTACTCACGTCAGAGGGTTCAGATTAAGACATTTGATCCTCTTTATCGACCGGATTTGACTCGTGAGGAGCGTCCTGGACAGGTTGGACAGGGTTCTTCTGTTGAGAGCATCAACCGTCTTCGAGATGAATTGCTTGACCAGCGGATTGTTGCCCAGTCAAATCAGGAAACTTACTGGACTACCCGTGAAAAATACTACACGATGATTGAACAGGTTTATAACGAGCCTGATGAAATCAGCGTGCGCACAAATATGGACAAATACTGGCAGAGCTGGCAGGAACTTTCTGTTTATCCGGAGAGCCAGGCTGCCCGACAGGCTGTTGTTACCCGCGGTGAGACTCTTGCCGAGAGCATCCAGCAGCGATACAAAGCTTTGAGTGGAATCGGAGACCTGATTAACGGCGACATCGATGCCACAGTAAAGCAGATCAACACAATCACAAAACAGATTGCAGACATCAACGGCGAAATCGTAAAAGTAAAGGCAATGGGCGACAATCCGAACGACCTTCTTGACCGCCGTGACCTGCTCGTTGAGAAACTTTCAGGACTGGCCAACATCACAACGGATATCCGCGATGATGATGAATTCATGGTTCATCTTGAGGGAAATATCCTCGTTCAGGGACATGTTGCCCGCAATTTTGAAGTTGAGCCGATGACAGACAACAACGGTTACAGCCGTGTAATCTGGAGCGACACAAAAAATACGGTTCAGGTTTCTGGCGGCACTTTGGGAGCTTTGATTGAGCTTCGTGACGTTGATATCCGCGAGCAGGTTCAGTCTTTGAACACAGTGACAATGAACTTCGCTGACCTTGTAAACGACGTTCATCGTGCTGGAATCGGCATGAACAATGTCACAGGACTTGATTTCTTCGTTCAACATCCGTTCGTAACAAGCGTTAACGGAAATTATGACCGTGACGGTGACGGTGTTGACGATCATTCATATCTTTTCAGATTCACAGGAACTAATTCACTCAATCCGCAGGAAAAACTTGGTCTTGAAGGCGAGATGAAACTTTCTGGAAAGAGCGGAACGATTACAGTTCCTTACCATGCGACAGATACAATCGAGGAAGTTGTTGCCCGAATCAATGACAGTGACGGCGAAGTTAAGGCTTATCTGGACCGGAACAACCGCCTTGTTCTTAAAGCAACAGCCGCAAAAGAAATGGAGAACCCGGATTTTGTAATCCGCCATGTCGAGGATAACGGAATGTTCCTCACTGGTTATGCAGGTATTTTGAACGGAAGTGGGGCAGAGAATGCTTATGACTTTGCTCAGGCTGATGCATCAAACGCTCTCCGCGGTGAATTCTCTGTTTCCCCGGTTTTGAATCCGGCTGGTTATGTTGAAGTAAATCCTGATATTAAGGGCGATGTTCTTAGCGTTGCGGCGGCTTACCCGAATTCTCAGGGCAAATCAATGATTGGTGATGCCCGCGCAGCGGTTGAGATTGCTTCAATCAGAAACACAGACGTAATGATTGGAAAAGACCGCACTTTCGATGACTACTTTGCAAATTCTGTTACGAACGTTGGTTTGAAAGGCGAGCAGGCTGAGATGAACATGCTCAGCCAGAACGCAATCATGGACGATCTGCGAAATCTCCGCGATTCAATCAGCGGTGTAAACATCGACGAGGAACTTGCCGAAATCATCAAGTTCCAGCATGGCTACAACGCGGCGGCAAAATTCGTAAGCGTAATCGACCAGATGCTGGATACGGTTATTAACCGTCTTGGGGTTTAGACTAATCAAAATCAGGGAGGATAAGACTTTATGCCAACAAGAATCAGTTCACAGCTGAATAATAATCAGACTCAGTATAACCTGCGCCGACAGGAAGTTAAGCGGGCAAAAATAGACAGGCAGATTGGAACCCAGTCTAAAATCTCTGCCTTGCGCGATGATCCTGTTGCTGCCGGACATCTGGTAAAATATCAGTCTTATCTTACCCGCGTA
>CACZYY010000005.1 GCA_902785455.1 uncultured Spirochaetaceae bacterium | reverse complement strand
GCAATGCAGGGTGCGTCTGCTTTGAGTGCGCTCGGTCCTTATGGAATGGCAGCGGGCGCGGCTCTTGGTATCATTGGCGGTATTGCACAGACTCACGACGCACGTCTTGAAAGACAAATCAGTAAATTGCGTGAAGATGTGAAATCTATAGAAGCGAACACGTCTCTTATTCTCCAAGCAAGAGAAAGAACTTTAGGCTATGACAATGGCGATTTAAGACGTTCCTACGCACAGCAGTATGCACCTAACCAGACTCAGGCAATGAAGGCTCTTGTTGCTAAATATCCCTGGTTGGCTAATTCCACTTTCTTCCAAGGTTTCAGTTCAAAAGCCCAAAAAGACATGTATGAGTATTACATGAAAAACTCCAATGGCACAGGCTATCAGCAACAATTGGCAAACCTTAAAGCAGAGCGAGAGGACTATATGCAGATTCTCGAAAAACAAGAATCGAAGAAAAAGAAATCTCAATCCGAAGCTCGGCGGCGGAATACCTTACTTTTGTTGCAACTACTGGAGATGACTGAAGACTCTGAATTAACCGAAGATTCAGTTATCCGAAAATTTCGAATAACTGCCGTAAAAAAACTAAACAAATAAAACAGGCTACCACTATGATCCAACTAACCAACTTCACCAAATCCTACTCCTCAAAATCGCCTTTCGCAGTATCAGACATAAACATGACCTGCGAAAAGGGCTGCATCACAGGCATCTTAGGCCTTAACGGAGCGGGCAAAACCACAATCTTAAAAGCCATCACCGCCCGCCACTTTGCCACAAGCGGAAGCGTCCTCGTCGAAGGAATTGAAGCGGGCGAAAACGCCGAGCAGGTTCGGAATCTCACAGGCTTTATCGAAGAAGAGCCAAACTTGCCCGGCGAATACACAGTAGAAGAATATCTCAGTCAAGTATTTTCCTTACATCAAGAAAAAGAAAGTCACACAGATTCGGAATTCCTACGGAATTCCAATTCAAAAATGATTTTGCGTAGCAAAATCGAATCCGTGTGGCAATATGAAAACTCTCTTTCTATAAGCGACTTACTCCCCAAAAAGATAAAAACTCTCTCCAAAGGCCAGCGTCAGCGTGTCAATTTCGCACAGGCACTGATTTATAACCCAAGCGTTTTGGTTTTGGACGAGCCAGCCAGCGGCCTTGACCCAGCTCAAATCATTAACATGCGCTCGCTCGTCAAATCGCTCAAAGACGAGCACACGATTTTGCTTTCGACCCATCTCATGCAGGAAGTCGATTCGCTTTGCGACAAGGTTTACATCCTTCATCAGGGAAAAATCGCCGCAAGCGGCAGGCCAGACGAAATCGCTTCCCAGTTCAAATGCAAAAATCTTGAGGAAGCCTTCTTTAAAATCACCAGCGCGAGTGATATAGTAGGGGAGCAAAAATGAAAAAATTCCTTCCTCTTTACAAATCCGCGCTTTTTTCATACCTGATTGACCCGCTTTTTTATGTCTCGACCTTACTCACGATTCTTTTCTGTGCTTTCAGATTCTTCTTCGGCTCAAAATTTTTCGTGGCAGGGCTAGGCTCCACAGACTTGCGCCCATTTTTCAATTCTGTTCCCCTCATTTCAATCCTCACGATTCCACTTCTCACATTCAGGCTTCGCAGTCTTTTTCTCGACGATTCAATTCCCGTCAAGCCTTTCCAAAGATTTTTCGCGCTCGCCACGGCCAGTTTTACGGCTTTTTCTCTTCCGCTTCTTCTTCTGATTTCGATTCCGCTTTCTGTTTCGAGTTTCGGCTCTGTTGAGCCTGGTCAGTGCCTTGCAGGATTTCTGGGCCTTTTCCTCTACGGATTTTCAGCCAGCACCCTTTCGGCATTTTTCTTTGCGATTTTTTATTCTTCACCGGCACTTCCGCTGATTTTTTCGGCAGTCGTTCTTGCGCTCGTCAATTTTCTTCATCTTCTGCCTCTTTATGTGAAGACTGGCTCGCTTCTCGCATTTTTCTGCAAGGCTTTTTCTTTTGCCTGGCATTTTGATTCCTTCTCAAAAGGAATTCTGGATTCCCGCAATTTTTTTTATTATATAGCCGCTTCGTTCGTGCTTCTTTTGCTTTCGACACATTTTGAATACAAACGGCTCGGTAAAAAATCTTCCCGACTCACGATTCTGCTTTTCACGCTGATTCTCCTTTTCCTTTCGGCATCTTCAAAAAATCTTTATTTCCGCTTCGATTTGACAAGTCAAAAGCAGTTTTCGGTTTCGCCTGCAAGCAAAAATCTTCTTTCCTCTCTTGAAAGTGACCTTCGTATCACATATTTCCGTTCCGCAGAGCTTAAAAATCTTTACCCACAGACTGAAGATGTACTGGAATTCTTACAGGATTACGCTTCGAGCCAGAAAAATATCACGCTCACACTCGAAAAGGCTGACGAAGAAAAACTCAAGGCCTTGGGTATTCAGGGCCAGCAAATAAGGCATGACAACGGCACAAAAACTGAATTCGTCACGGTCTATTCGGCTGTCCTTCTGCAATATCTCGAAAAGTCCTCGATTATTCCCTTTGTGCTCTCAACCCAGACTCTTGAATACGATTTGAGCCAGCGAGTTCAGCAATTTATCACCCAAAAAGAAAGAAAACTTTACCTTTTATGCGGTAACGGGCGCACGATTGAAGAATCTTACATGTATGTTCCGTCCTGGCTTGAAAACCGGGGCTTTACGGTCGAAGTCCTTAATGACTTTACGGCCACCGAAGTCCTCAAAAATTTGACCGCTAGCGACCAAATCGCCATTTTCGGCACAAAAGATTTTTCTCAGGAAGAAACGATTCTTATAGAAAACGCGATTGAAAAGGGCTGCAAGGCATTTTTTGCGGCAAGCCCGTATCACACGACAATCGAAGACGAATGGAAAATCTCAAAGCCCCAGAACGACCTGCTTATTTCCTACCTGAACGGAAAAGGTTTCGCCTTTGAAAACGCACTTGTCAAGGACATCTCATGCTATCCGCTCACAATGCAAAGCGGCGAGGGAAGCACAGCCGAATATACCACGGTCAATTACCCTCTATGGGTTGCCATACAGAATCAAAAAGAAGCGAAGCAGGGCGCGACAGTCTTCTGGGCAAGTCCACTCTCTCTTTACAACGATGCCGAGCCACTTTTGTTCACGACCAATCTCGCCTGGCTTCAAAAGCCCGCTCCGAATGCAAACGAAGATTTATTTCTCACAAATCCTTTCACGCTCCCCAAAACAGCAGCCCAAAGTGACTCTCAGACAGGGCAATTCGTAGTAGCCGCCAAAAAAGGAAATATTTCGCTCGTCTCAGACCAGTTTTTCGTCTCAAGCCTCATGACAGGCTTCATTTCAGGCGAAAACACGGGCGATTTCAGAAACTACGACTATCTTACCAAAGAGCTTTTGAATCTCCGGGGAGAAGAGGAACTTTCCGCTCTCATGCAAAAATCCGCCCCGATCACAGCTTTGTATAAAATCACGGACGAGGCCCAGTTCAATTCAGCAAGAAAAGGCACAATCGCGCTGAATTTTGGCATTCTCCCGCTTCTGATTCTGGCGTTTTTTGTTTTCATTCAGCTAAAGAGGAGGAAAATATAGAAGGGCGTTCCCAAGCCTCAGGCTTGGTCGGGCTATCCGCAGTTCCGCTTACGCTTCATTCCCCGCCAACCATGTATGTCGGTGAACGGCTAGCGCCGCCGCTACTATCCCTAACGCATTTTAAGCATTATGAAAAACTTAGACAAAATTCTTATTAAATTTCTTATCCTTTCATTGATTCTCTTCGTTTTTTCTCTTTTTTTCTCAAAGAATGGAAAGAACACCCCCAAAGCAATTGACTCCGCGATTCTCAATCCCAGGCACTCATCTGAAATTTCACAGATAGAAATCAACGTTCCGTATCAAGAAGACGGCTCCATTATTTTCAAAAAGCAGGGGGATTTCTGGCTCCTTGAAAAAGACCTTCCTTCCGGTGAAAAAATAATTTCTCAGGCAGACTCTGCAATCATAGAGTCCTTTATCAAAAACTCCTCCAAAATCCGAAAACTTTACAAAGTCTCAGACAAAAGCTCAGATTACGAATCATTTTCCGTCTCTGAAAATTCAGGAATTGCAGTATCTTTTACTGGAAACAATAGTAAAATGTATACAAAAGTACACTTCGGACATTCGGATTCTCTAAAAAATCGTATTTACTTCCGTTCGGAAGCCTCTAAAATCACTTATGAATGTGAAAATGACTTCCAGCAATACCTCACATCTGAAACTAACTATTGGTCAGAAGGAAAAATTATTCCGGAAATCAAAAATCCAGTTCAAATCACGGTAAAAATAAACGAAAGTTCGGTAGGACAGCCTCCAAAAGCGACCACACTGGACGAAAAATCCGCTTCTTTTTCCACAAAATCAAACACCTTGCTTTCGCTCCGGCATGGACAAATCTGGTCAGAAACTACCATTAATTCAGAAAATTATATCTCAACGCTTACTGTCCAGGATGGAAACGGCAGACTGGCAAAACTAGATTTTTTCAAAATACAAAATGGAGATGACGAATCATATTTTTACAGAAAATCAATACAGCCGTCCCCGGTAGATTCTCAGGAAAACACGTTTGCATTTTATTCAGAAAAAGCCGCCTATGAAATTTCTGCCTGGACTTATGAAAAGATTATGCAAACAATCCTTTCAGCTGAATAAATTTTCGACTCGCCCGATACACAAACAAACTGACCGTCGCACTGAACACTTTATCAATCAGATTTGTAACCGTACCACCGAAGTACGCCGCAAACGATAGATTTTTGGTCACAACATAGATGCCCTGCACAGCGTTGTCTACCTGCGGAATCGTGGTGTTTGCGGAATAGAAGAAATATGAAATTGTGTCACCCAGAACAGAATTTGTGATGGCGGCAATAAAGCCAATCCACATAAAACTTTCGGTTGAATAGGAAAAATCCGTTTGTTTTGCATTGCCTGAATTCTCGTGCAATGGGGAAGCATTTTGGACATGTTTTTTATGTTCTGCACGGAATACAAGACTCGCGACCACAGCTGTTGAAATATGGCACACTGTAAAAAGAATCCCGGTATTTGCAAATAAATATAGAAGAAAATTGCTTGCCACGGCACACACAATTCCCGGCACAAGTCCGCACAATGCTGATACAGCGATAGTCATAATAGAATCAAGATACAGGGGAAATGCAATGAGACCAGCAAGGTAAGAACAGAAATAGTTTATAGCAATGCTTGCAACAGTGAAGATGGTGATGAAGTAATATCGTTTCATTAAAATACCAACCCTAAAATTTTCGCTGTTTCCATCAATTCGTAACGGTCGTGGATGTCGAGCTTGCTATAAATTGATGCACGCTGATTCAAAATCGTTTTTTCCGCCTTTTTCAGTATTTTCGCAATATCGGAAATACTTTTACCTTTGATAAGATAATTAAAAACTTCATGTTCTTTTTTGGAAAGGCTCTTGTAATTGTCGAAAAGATAAGATTTTTCATCGTAAACATAGTGCTTTCCCCTGTTTTGCGGCAGGAGTGTTTGCAGAACTTTGCTTGCGACACTGTTAAAATATGTGTTTCCATCGCTTATGGCAACAATTGCTTTTTCCAGTTCTTCAATCGGGGCTTCCTTGGTGACAAAGCCCTGAATCCCAGAAAGAAGCGCCTTTTCCACATGAACTTCATCATTGTGCATCGTATAGACGAGAATTGACGCGTTCGGGGCAGACTCTTTTATTTTCGGAATCGAATCAAGCGAATTTTCTCCGTCAAGGCTCAGGTCAAGAATCACGATGCGAATTTCGCTGTCTGCATTGAGTTTCGATATTGCTTCGTCAATGTCATTTGCGCCAGAAATTGAAAATGCAGGATTTTTACTCTGAAGCATAAAAATCATTCCGTCACGCAGTCCACGATGATCATCAACGAACAGTATTTTTAATGGTGATTGCAATGGTAAGCCCTCCGTCATTTATAAAATCTACAGTGCCACCGATAAGTTCGGCTCGTTTTTTAATATTGTGAACACCGTAATGTTTTATCACATCTTTTTTGTTCTTTTCGTCAACTTCCGACTGCTCAAAGCCTTTTCCGTTGTCGCTAATTATAAAGCGGAATTCATCCATCGCGTCTATGATTTTGATTTCGACCTTCGTTGCGTTTGAATGGCGGGAAATATTACTCAAAGCTTCCTGCAAAATACGGACAAGGTGCGATTTTGTGTTTTTATCAAGCTCAAGGATTTTCTGACTTGCAACATAAACGGCAGTTTTTATCGAAAAATTCACTTCAAAAGCCTGACAGATTTCGCGAACAGTTTTTTCCAAATCTTCCGAAAAATCGATGCTGCCAGAGCCTATCATATAGCGGATTTCGTTGAGTGCTTGTTTTGCGTAGAATTTTGATTTCGGGATGTCTTCTTTTTCTAGGTAAACTTTGAGCGCGGCAAGATTCTGTGCAACTCCGTCATGAAGATCGCGGCTAAAATTCGTCTGCTCGGTCTGCATGGTTTTAAGCTGCTCCAGTTGCATCGAATTCTTAAAAAATTTTTCCAAAATGATAAAGGCAGCGATTGCGATAAGAAAGAGCGAGCTATACAAAAGCGAGTCAAAACCGAAATTCAGGCGAGTCTGGGTTTCGTGAATGTGATTCTGAAAATTGATGATTGCGTCCGTGTCCTGCCTGCCGGTCTGAAGATTCTGGATGATGGCGGCAAGCTCGGTTTTCAGCGTTTCGTCAAAATAAGTGTAGGCTTCGTAATCAGTTTTGAGTTTTTTTGAAATCAGTTCGCTGGAATTATCTTTTTGTTCAAGTTGAAGCAAAAGCATATCGGAATCAAGCTGCTGAATTTTTGCGTTACTCGCACGCTTAAAATACACCGTGCAGAAAAAGATGAAGAGTGCGAGATAAATGAATATAAGTTCGATTTTGAACGCCTTTTTTAACAAACCGCGCAACTTTGATTTCATGTCACAAAAGTATATCACATGGACTCTGATTTGGTTTGGGAAAATTCCCAAAATTTTAGTGATTTTTTTGGGAAAAACGACCAAAGCGAATTTTGGAACATGGGGTAAAATTACATTGAAAGAATAAACTTATACAAGAAGGAATTAGAATTATGGATTTATTAGAAACAATCAAAACAAATTACTCATCAATTGCCGACGCTTTGATAAAGGAGCAGACAGAAACAAAGGGGATTGTTGCAAATATGACTAGCGAAATGTTTGCTGCTGAACCTGTCGTAATCACCTCGGAACAGCTTATTTCTGGTTCAGACCTAAAAGAAATTGAGGCATTTTCTAGAAAAAAGAATTGCGTTTATATTATTACACTGGAAAATGAAAATTGTATTTCTGAAATAAAAACTACATTTGAATTAAGGAAAGAAGAAAAAAGTGAGCATAAATTCCAATGGAATCTTCCAAAGAGTAATGGAATAACCTCCTGCACACTCTATGTTGGAAGCACGCAGGATGACTTAGCTAAACGCCTTTACCAGCATTTAGGCGTAAACCTTGGAAAACAGTCAGGCTCCACTTACGCTCTATATCTTTCAAAATGGTGGAAAAAAGAATTTCCTGCCGTAAAGATTTCTGCATTTCAGTTTACAGAAGCAAGCAAAACTCAATTACAGTTCATTGAAGACACTTTTTCTGAAATCTTAAAACCAATGTTCGGAAAAAGGGGACCAAATACAAAGTAAAAATGAGACATTTGTAAAATAGCTGGGAAACTGTGATTTCAGTTGCGAAATCATTGAGGAGCAAATATGGGAAGAGAAGTCTTATCAAATAAAGAAATCTGTACTCTGTTGAATGCACTTTCAGAAGATGCAAATTCACCGCAGGAGCCTAAAATCCGCACTTACGATTTTAGACGACCAGATTTTCTTGCTAAACGCCAGCAAAATCTGATTCAAAAACTGTTCTGCAACTCAGGCTCGGCATATTCTCTCGAATTACTGAACATTGATGAATACATCAAATCTTGCACAGAAAACGCTTTTCTTTTCAGATTCCGTCTCAACGGAAAAATCTGTATGGCTTCTCTTTCCAAGAAGTCCCGATACACAAAGGATAATCCACCGGTCAATGTGCTTAAGCAGGTTCTTCAACGGTTCAAAGAGGAATTTGAAATTGCAACAGAAACATTGCCGTATTATCCTCTTGATTTTTCTCATTTTTACCAGATTCCCGATGATAAAAATCATAATGCGAAAAAAACAGCAGAAAGCCTTTTTGTTGATTCGTGTCAGATGGGCCTGAATGTAGTCAATTATTACTACGATGACAATTTGAGCAGAAAAACGGAAGACGAAGTGGAAATCTCGATTTTCCTTGATAGAGATGAAGTCGTAAAAATCGCGGATTTTCTTTGCCCGGAACAAAAGATTGTGGAATGGAAAGGTGTGTGTAATGCAGTTGCAGTTCTCGGCGGCTTTAACTGGAACGATAAAACAAAACTCAAAAAAGATGACATTATTCCGCTCAACACCATGGTTACAAGTCCGCTCCCGATTGTAAAAGACGGAAAAATCGCCGCTTATGCAGAAGTCATGAGCATAGACGAAAATTTTGGATTAAAGATTACGGAAATTGTAGAAAAATCACCGGAAGAAATTGTGGAAGATGCACTTGAAAAAGGTCGTCGTGAATGTGAAAAAATGTTTGGAATAACAGAGGAGAAAAAAAATGACTGAAGCAGCTAAAAAAACAATAGAAAATGAAACCGTGGATATTCTGTATGGGTTCAAAAATCAGGAAAATTATAAAAATCATTTTGACTGTAGTTTCAAAACTGACGGCTTAAAAGACATTCTTTCCGAAGAAGATTTTGCGCTTCTTGAAAAACAGGATAGCCTCTACGAAAAAAATCTACAGCTAAAAGAAATCCTGCAAAAGTATTTCTGTGCAGAAAATGGCGGGGTAAATGAGCAGAACCAGAAACTTTCCGAGTGGATTATAAAAGAATGGGGCGGAGTACATTCAGTTAAAGATTTTGACAAAATCAATAATGACATAAAAAACTTCTATGACAAAAACCAGAGCGGAAAAGAAAAACTCGATGATATAAAACTTTCTGATTCAATTTCTTTGCGTTCAAAGGTTCTGTCTTTCCTTAGCCCTGATGAGTATGTCATCTGTGATTCACGGAATATTTTTGCACTTAACTGGGTGCTTTTCTTTGCACAGCTGGACTATGATAAAATTCATCTTTTTAGACCGCTTTCAGGCAGAAACAAAATAATTCCAAAATACAATTATGAAACAATTGCCTATGTATTTTTTGAAAAAGAAATTGCATACACATTTACAACATATTCAGAATACTGCTATCTGATAAAAAATCTGACAAAAAAACTCGGTTTTAAGAAAATCTATGAAACTGAAATGCTGCTTTTTTCAATCTCCGTAGATGAAGAGCGCGGCATTCCACACTTTGTGAAAGAAAAAATAAAGAAATAAAAAAGGGGGAATATTAGGAAAAACTCCCAAAAACTTCCAATAATTCTTGGGATTAAAGACCAAAGCAATTTTTGGAATGTGGGGTAGAATGGAAACATAAAATAATAACAGTCCTGGAGGAGTGATATGGGATTTTTAAATCATGCAAAAACGGCGTTGACCGGTGAAGTTCGTTGCGACTGGTGCGGAAAACTATATAAAAACTGTGACGGAGAAGGCATTTTTGGTGCAACAGGGGGAGTTATAGGAACTGCGATTCATACTGTAAAGAAAAACTACTGCTCAAAAGCGTGCAAACTTGCCGCACAGGAATCAAAGGCAGAAAAGAAAGCCGACTTTGAGGAACGAAAGGCTAAGGGCGAACTTACCGAAATGGAAAAGTATAAAGACGGGGTAGCCCAACAGTTTGCAGAAATGAAAGATAATATCGCACAGCCGTTTGTGGATATGAAAGAAGAAACAAAAAAGCAATTTTCAGAAGCGGGGCAGCAAATGAAAGATGAACTTGCAAAGCCGATGAACGATGTGAAAAAAGAACTTAAAAACGCTTTTGGTATGGCTTTCGGTGGAATGTTTGGAAAGAAGTAAGGGGAAAATGATGGCCGATAATAGTATTACATGTTTAGCATCAGAATTTTTTGTTTTATCAACATTAATTCGACTTGGAGCTGATGCAACTTTGACGCTTGGCAATAAGAAGAAAGTGGACATTGTCGTGAATAAAGCCGGAACTGCTTTAACAATTGATGTAAAAGGGCTACAAAGTAGCGGGGATTTTATTTTAGGAAATCACGAAGATACATTTCAGGATGTAAATCATTATTTTATCTTTGTTTATTACAGTGATTTTAAATCTATTGAATTACAACCTGAAATTTTTGTTGTTTCTGCTTCTGAAACTAAAAATCTAATTAAAAACAGAAGCGGGGTAAACAATGTAAGTTTGAAAACTCTGAGAGGTAACTACAAGAAAGATTTGTCCGAAGCATTACAAATATTTTTACCAATAAATAACTAAACAGAACTAGCCATAACAGGAGGAAGATAAAATGGCAAGAGAAATGGAATATGTTGGCACTATAAAAAAATGTCCGAACTGTGGTGCTGAAATAAATAGTTTTACAAGTATTTGTCCTAGTTGTGGACACGAACTTAATGATAATCGTGTGAATGAGTCTGTAAAAGATTTTTTTGAACGACTTACAGACGCGTATTCGGAAAAAGATACCCAAAATCTGATTGAAAACTATGTTGTTCCGAATACAAAAGAATCAATCCTAGAATTTTATGTTCTTGCGGCTTCGTTAATAAAAACAAATGTAAATCCTTTTACTACCGAAGGTAAAAAAAATATCCGCTTAAATGAAATCTGGAAAGCAAAGTTAAACCAACTTTCTATGAAAGCAAAGATAGCACTTGCCTCTGACCCTGATGGTCTTGCAAAAGTTGCGATGATTCAAAAAGAAGTTGATACAGCAACTTCAAAAGCAAAGAAAATGAAAACAGGTATAATTGCAGGAATTTTTGGAGCAGTGGCAATTATTGTTCTTGTACTTATATTGACTTATGTGAATATTACTGGCGGATTTATAAAGATTCCTAAAGAATCATTTATTCCTGCTGAAAATGTTACTCTAATGGGGGATGCCGCAAAATATTTTCAAATTGGTGGTAAGGGAATAACTCTTTCTTATGGGGAAGATACAGGTGATGACCTTCCTAGAATTAGCGGACAACTTGTTGCACAGGGCAATATAAAAGCTGAGATTGAAAAACAATATAAAGATTTCTTGACTATGAAGAAATGGAATGCAAAAGATTGTACAACACGCTTATCTTGGACTGGAGGTTCTTTTAATGATGTATTTATATCTATAAAATCTGATATAGAAACGCAAGACTGTCTTTTTATCGCTAAGATTTCAGGATTCGGCGATGATTTAATGCTTAAGGACGCACATTTTTCTTTTTACCAAATTATAAAGATGACTTTTAACGGAAAGCACCCTACAAGAAGATATAAGAAGGCAATCGCAAATATTATGAATGCTAAAACCTGTAGAATAAAAATAAGTTTCGATCTAACTGTCACAAATGAGACTCTAAAGGCAGATTTATTAGCATCTGGGAAAAGCAGAGAAGATGCGGATAAACGCGAGATTACTTGGGACAGGATATATATTAAATAGTTAAGGAGCTAAAGCAAATGGGCATATTCAACAAAAAAAATGAAGGCGGTTTAATGGATGTAATCCGTTGTGATGAGCCGACTTATCTTATCTGGAAGTGGCGGCCAGCTGGAGCCGTTGATGCAAACTCAACCAAAAAAGAAAACGCAATCCGCTACGGCTCTTCCTTGCGCGTAAAGGACGGCGAGGTTGCTGTTTTTGTTTATCCACAGAAAAGCGGTGCAATGCAGGACTATATCGAAGGACCTTTTGACCAGACGATTAAGACAGCAAACTTTCCTGTGCTTTCTTCTATAGTTGGGGCGGCATTCGGCGGGGCAAGTCCTTTTCAGGCGGAAATCTACTTTATCAACCTGGCAGGACTTATTCAAGTTAAATTCGGTGTACCGTTTTTTGATGTGGCTGATTCGCGCAATACAAACTTTACGATTCCTGTGGCAGTCCGAGGTTCTATCAATTTTAGGATTAAGGATTACAAGGAATTCATAAAGCTTCACAGGCTCATTGATTTTGATTTGGAAGCTTTCAAGCTCCAGATTCGTGATGCGGTCTGCAATTATGCAAAATCAATTGTAGCAAACATTCCTTTTGATTTGGGGATTCCAGTCATTCATTTAGAAAGAAAAAATTTTGAAGTAAGCAATACTTTGACATCTGCTCTGCAAACTCGTCTTTCGAATGAATTTGGTGTTACTGTCACTTCGGTTGATGTAAGCGACATTGAGCTTGATAAGGAAAGCGAAGGATACCGTGAGCTTAAGGCTGTCACCACGGATATTATCAGCGACCAGGAAAAAGCAAAGAGTGCAATCAGCATTCATCAGATGGAGCGCATGGCAGACATCAATATGGACGAATACCAGCGTGCGGCCCGTCTAGGAACGGAAAGTGCGAACCTTGCGGCTCATCAGATTGATCAGGCGACACGGGTGGGTCTTGCGGGTGCTGAGGCACTTGGAAAAATGGGAGCGGCTGGCGGTCTTGGCGTAAATCTTGGAAGTGGAACTGGCTTTAATCCCGCAAGCATGATGGCTGGAATGGCAATGGGCGGCGCAATCGGGCAGAATATGGCAAGTATGATGAACAATGCTCTGGGCGGACTGAATCAGCAAGTTCCACCGCCGCCACCAAAGCAAGATGGCTACAATGTCGCCGTGAACGGACAGAGTACAGGGCCTTATCCTGTTGCCACGCTTTCTCAGATGGCGGCAAACGGTCAGCTTACCCGTGACAGTCTTGTTTGGAAAGCAGGAATGGCAAACTGGATGGCAGCAGGAAATATGCCTGAGCTTTCGACACTTTTTGGTCAGGCAACCCCACCAATTCCACCTGTGCCACCGGCATTGTAAAAGCGTTAGGGGTTGTAGCAGCGGCGTAAGCCGTACCGTTTGCGGTATGGAGCGATAGCGGAACTGCGAAAAGCCCGACCTGCCCGTAGGGCAGGTAACGCCCATCGTAAACATGGAGTTCTTATGAAAATAAGTTGGATTTTGATTTTAATTTCACTTGGTATTGCTGTCCTTGTCGGTTACGGATTTTACGCGGGGACATCAAACTTGTTTCTGACTTTCGGGGGCGGAGGATTTCTTTTTCTTACACTTGTTGGTCTTCTTGCAGTATCGTTCGGACGGGGCAGCGCAAATATAAAGGCACTGTCACTCGTATTCTTTGTGATTTCGCTCGTAGAACATTTGCTTTTTGCATGCAAAGGATTTAAGCAGGCTCCGTACATTGTCATAACAGGCATTTTATTTTTGCTGTACCTGCTGAGTTTTTATGGGATCGCAAAAACACTTAAAGAATAAGATGAAAGAATCCATCACTAGTTGATAATTATAGGAGAAAATGAGCTTCTAAATGAAAAGATCGCTCAAAATCTAAAACAACAGGAACACAATCAAAAATGAGAGAAAATTATATACCGCATGTATCCCAAACGGAATCCACAGGGATTTCGTCTTAATCATGCATAATCGCAACGCCGCTCCGCATACAAGAGCATTCAAAAATCCCAAAAATCCAAGATAAACATGCCCCAGTCCAAACAAAAGCAGGGCAAGTCCTTCGCAAAAAACCGAAAGCCTTTGGTTATCAAACATTTTTTCCGAAGCTTTTTTCTTGCCTGTCAATCTTTTCTGTAAAATCTCTCGGAAAGCTCTCGGTAAATAGAATCGGTAAATCACTTCCTCAAAAAAAGCAGCGAAAATCACTCCAAAAAAGAAATTTACCCAGCCCAAAAAAGAAGAAGGAAAAATAACCTTCTGAATGCCACCGCCAATCCTAAAAAAATACGAAGCTGATTCAAAAATCACAGAAGAAAGACATAAAACACCAAAAGAAATAAGCGCACTCGAAGAATAAACAAAAAAAGGCTTTTTCTCCCTTATCACAGGCTTTTCAAAAATCCGCCCCTTAAGTGCAAAATAATAAATTAAAAACGCAATCCCGCCATTAAGAAACACCACAAAAGGGTAATAAGCAACAACAGCTTCCTGCCGCTCACCAAAAAACTGAAAAACAATCGGCGCAATCACCAGAAAGAGAAGAACATAAAGAAAAACGAAGAATTTGAAATTTCTCACAGAGGACACAGAGACACAGAGAAAAAAAATAAATCCTCACAAAGCTCTCTGTGTACTCTAAAGCTCTGTGAGGAACTGAACACAAACCTACTAAATATATAATCTGTGTAAATCTGTGCTAATCTGTGGATAAAACTTAGTATTTGCTCTCTGCATAGCCGATCCAGCCTTCATTTTCAATGAGGGCCTTTTCGAATCCTTCGAGCTTGAACGGATAGCTTTTTGAAAGGCTTCCTGCGATGAGCTTAACCTTCCATGTTCCGTCTTCCTTCTGCTCGATTTTGCATTCACAGTCTTTCGTACCGAATGTGCGGAACATATCATCAATGTCTTTTTTTGGCATGTTGAGTGCCAAAAGACCGCAGTTGTACATGTTCTGGTAGAAGATTCGTGCGAAATTTGGAGCGATTACAGCATAAATTCCGTTTACTTCCAAAGCCCAAGGAGCATGCTCACGGCTTGAACCACAACCGAAATTCTCACGAGTGATGATTACCTTTTTGTTCGGAACATCGCGTTTTGCATCGAATCCATCAAGCTTGAGGTCTTCAAGAAGATAAGGTTTGAGTGCCTGTTTTGAAACCTCTGTAAGATATTTCGCAGGGATAATCTCGTCAGTGTTAATATCTGAGCGATCCAAGAAGAGTACATCTCCACCAAAAGCTTTCATAGTTTTCTCCTTTTAAGCTTCTATAATAAAACGGCTTAATTAGCCTTTGTAAAGTTCTGAATTTGCGATGGTTCCTGTGATTGCAGTTGCAGTAGCACTTGCCGGGCTCATAAGATGAACCATGCCGCCTTTACCCATTCGGCCGTTGAAGTTGCGGTTTGTTGTTGAAGCACAGACCTCACCCTCAGCAAGAACGCCGTTTGACATACCAAGACATGCACCGCAAGTCGGGTTGGTTACACAGAATCCTGCTTCGAGGAAAATGTCGATGATTCCCTCATCCACAGCCATCTTGTAGATTTTTGGTGTTGCAGGGCTTACGATACCGCGAACACCGTCTGCAAGTTTGTGTCCTTTGAGGACTTTTGCGGCGATGCGAAGGTCAGAGATTCGGCCGTTAGTGCATGAACCAATGTAAACCTGATCAACCTTTGTGCCTTTCATCTCAGAGATTTTCTTAATCTGATCAGGCTTATAGTTGATAGTGCAAACTGGCTCCAGATTTGACAGATCCTCTGTGATTACTTTTTCGTAAACTGCATCGTCATCATCACGCCATTTTGCGTAGTCAGCGATTGCGTCTTCCTTTGACTTGTATTCATCTTTGATGAATTCCCAGAGATAATCGACAGTTTTTGCATCCGGGAAACAGATTCCGCTTGTGCCGCCGGCCTCAATTGCCATGTTACAGAGAGTCATTCGCTCTTCCATATCCATGTTGTCAACAATCGGGCCTGTGAACTCGATTACGCAGTTTGTAGCACCGTTAACACCGATTTTTCCGATAAGGTGAAGGATAACGTCCTTTGCATAAACACCTTCCTTCAATTTGCCGTTCAATACGAATTTGATTGATTTTGGCTCACGGAAAGAGCATACGCCCTTAAGGATTCCAACCTCAAGGTCAGTTGTTCCGACACCAGCAGCGAAAGCACCGAATGCTCCGTGCGTACAAGTGTGGCTGTCACCCATGATTACAGTGTAGCCCGGGCGGACAAAACCTTTTTCCGGGAAAATAGCATGGCAAACGCCATTTGCACCAATGTCAAAAAAGTCTTTGATATTGTTTCGGCGAGCCCAGTCACGCAAGATTTTTGACTGAGTTGCAGTTTTGCTGTCTTTTGAAGGAGTTACATGGTCAATTACGGCCTTGATTTTTGTTGGGTCAAAAACCCTGTCCTTACCGCGCTCAACCAAATCATTGATTGCGACAGGTGTCGTGATTTCGTGACAGAAAACACGATCAAGTTTAAGGACATAAGTTCCGTCAAACGGTGTGTCCACAAGATGTGACTCAAAAATTTTTTGAGCAATCGTCTTACCCATTTTAAATACCTCTGTTAATATTTAATTCACAACATTAATTGGCTTTCCTGCCAAAAATGCTTTAATATTCTCTATTTCGATTCCAAGCAAACGAAGCCTTGTTTCTTTTGGTGCCCAGGCTAAGTGCGGAGTAATAACGCAGTTTGGAGCCTTATAAAGCGGACAATCCTTACTCATTGGCTCTTCAAGAAGAACATCTGTAGCATAGCCCGCGATTTTGCCAGAATCAAGTGCATCACGCACATCTTTTTCACAAATCATTCCGCCTCGGGCAGTATTTATAAGATATGCGGATTTTTTCATGAGTGACAATGTTTTTGAATTCACAAGATTCTTGGTCTCAGGGGTGAGGGGAGCATGAAGTGAAATAAAATCGGACTCCTTAAAAAGCTCATCGACAGAAACCATTGTAATAGCAGATGAATCAAAAGAAAGACTTTTTTTTGCTTTTTCAAAAGACTCTGCAGAATGTGCATGAACAAGAATCTTCATGCCAAAAGAATGTGCAATCTCGGCAACCTTCTGTCCGATATGACCAAAGCCGTAAATTCCAAGAGTTTTGCCAGAAAGCTCCGTGAGCGGAGAAAGCCAATAGCAGAAATCAGGATTTGAAATCCAACCACCGTCATGAACTGAAACTGAATGTGAAGCTACCTGATTTGTAAAATGAAGAATAAAAGAAAAGACATGCTGTGCGACAGCATTTGTGCTATATGAAGGAATATTCGTGACAATAATACCGCGCTCTCGGCAAGCGGCTGTATCAATGACATTGTAGCCTGTCGCCAAAACCCCGATATAACGGAGATTTGGGCAGTTTTCTACAATCTCTTTTGTGATATGAACTTTATTCAGAAGAACAATTTCGCTGTTTCCGATTCGTTCAACAACAAGTTCTTGAGGAGAACGGTCAAAAACTGTAAACTCATCCGCGAAGGCTTTTATTCCATCCCAAGATACATCTCCAGGATTCAGCCCGTGCCCATCAAGAACCGTTATTTTCATTTGCTTATCCTAAAACCGCGATTCCTGTAGAAGAGATAGCGGCGTTGATAGCGTCCTCGATACCACCTACGCTTTCATCAAAATCCACAAGAACCTGAGATTTTTCAGGATTTGCAGTGCAACTAGTTACACCAGCCACAGCTTTTACGGCTGAATCAACCTTAGCTGCGACAGCCGGGTCAAACATACCGTCAACGTAAATTTTCTTCTGCATTTACGAACACTCCATGTGATTGATTAAGATAATTATAAATGGTATAAGAGAAAATATCAACAAAAATAATCTTAAGGTTTTTTAATAAATTTTATTCACCAAGCTTTTTTCCATTTCCCTGCGTTTCAACAAGCGTTTTTCCAAGCTGCCCGCAAGCACCCCCAATTTCTCGTCCGCGCCGAGTACGAAGAGTTACATTCAACCCGGCCTTTTCAAGATGATATACAAAGTTTTTGCATTCTTTTGCACTCGGCTCGCTGAAATCCAGACCAGCAACAGGATTCCACGGAATCAGATTGATATGAACATCCAGTCCTCTGGCGAAATTAATCATATTCGTTGCGCTCTCAATGCTTGTGTTAGTCGCATGAAGAAGGGCAGCCTCCAAAGTGACTCTCTTGCCTGTTTTGTTTGCAAAATAATCGATTGCCTTTCGCAGCTCAGGGAGGGGATTTGTGCGGCAGATTGGCATGAGTTTTTCACGAAGCTCATTGTCAGCAGTTGTAAGTGAAACCGCAAGACGAATCGCAGGACCATTATCAGCCAAATCATAAATTCCTTTGATGACTCCGGATGTAGAAAGTGTAATTCTCCTGCCAGAAAGCGCACGACCATCCTTGCTTGTAAGAACGGCAATTGCCTTGCGCACATTCGGAAGATTCATCATCGGCTCACCCATGCCCATAAAAACAATGTTATCCAATGGACCTGCATGTTTTTCAAGGTACAAGAATTGCTCTACGATTTCGCCAGCCGTAAGATTTCGTGCCAACCCCAAATGACCAGTCTGACAAAAAGCACAGTTCATTGCACATCCAACCTGACAAGAAACGCAGGCTGTTTTTCGGTCCTCACGGTCGGTAAGCAAAACAGTCTCAACGGCAAGACCATCTGAAAGAGTAATCTGCAATTTAATTGTTCCGTCCGGATCTTTAAGAACCTCGGAAACCGAAGTAGAACGGAGAAGGGCTTTTTCTTTAAGCTCATTTCTCAAATCAACGCTGAGATTCGTCATTTCATCAAAAGATTCAGCGCCCTTCCCAATCCATTGAAAAATTTGTTTTCCGCGAAAAGCCTGTTTCAATCCAAGCGATTCACAGATTTCATCTGGTAAAAAACCAGCCAAAGGAATTTTTTCACTCATAATTAACTACGCTCAAGACGTGCAAGCATATCAGAGATAGCGGGAGAACGCAAGCCATAGCGAGAAACGCTCCTCAATGTCTCGATTGCCTTTGCCTTTTGGTTGAGCTTTATGTAACAGTCAGACAAATCAATATAGAATCTGAAATTACGAGGATCCCCCTTAATAAGCCCCTGGAGACGTTCAGCCGCTTCCTCATATCGACCTTCACCTTTACAAATCAATGCAAGTCCTAAAGCCGCATAAACGTCAAATTCAATGTCCAAAGCCTTATTGTAATAAATAGCGGCTGTTTTATAATCACCAGTATTACGATATGCGTCGCCAGCACGAGTAAGTATAACTTTATTGTCTGGATCCATATCAAGGATTTTATTCCAATACTCAATAGAGCGGAATTGCTGGTTCATACCTCGATAACAATCTGCAAGACCGAAAAGGGCATAGAAATTGTTCGGCTCTTTTTGCAAGGCCCTCTCAAAATAATAAACACCTTTTTCAAAAGTCTTTAATTTGCGGTGGCAGTTACCGATTGAAGTAAGAACACGTATATCAACAAGTTCCTCATTCTTTTCAAGCATTTTTGTCCAATAGTAAAGGGCATCGCGGTATTCCTTAAAGTCATAATGGAGATGACCAAGGCCAATCAGCGCATAAGAATTATTTTCTTCCATGTCAAGGACAGAAAGATAAATTTCCTTTGATTTTTTGAAATCCCGGACTTTGCGGTAAGCATCTGCGACACGAGTAAGAACAGTGATATTTCTGTCATCGTGAACAAGATACTGTTCCCAAATATCAATCGCACGATGATACTGATTCATTGCCTTGTAACAATCGGCAAGGCCAAAAAGGGCATAATTGTTGCCAGGATGAAAGTCAAGACATTTTGAATAGTATCCTTCTGCATTACGGAAATGCCCCTGTTTTCTCTCAGAGTCACCCAAACCAACCAAGGCATAATTATTATTATCCTCAATGTCCAGAATTTTGTTGAAGGCTTCTTTTGCCTCTTCAATTCGATTCTCTTTTAAAAGCTGATATCCCTGCTTGGATAATTCTGAAATTTCAGCAGAGCCATCTACATCAGCCGGTACAAAAACAGAATCTTCCTGCAGAACATCAAATTCCTTAAACATTTCCTCGCTCATAAACTTTCCTCACTTTTTTAATTTTTAAATATTTTTTAGCAATATCGAAATGATATTAGCAATTTTTTCATAGACCATTTCTGACTTTGCTCTGTTATTAGCCAAAAGGTAATATTTGAGCGCGGTAATGCTACGATTTTGTTTCATGTAAAGATCCCCGATTCGTGCCAGACCGTCAGAATAACCCGTTGTAACAAATATTCGGCAAGCGGCATCGAACTTTCCTTCATTAAAAAGCATATTACCCTTGCGATTGAGAACAGCTTTTTGCTCTGGAGAAAGTCCTTTTATCGGCTTATCAGTTACTTTGATAAAGCCCTCAGGAATACTATGTGCAGATAAAGTACTTTTTAGTGTTTTTTCATCCAACTTTTTTTACCTAAAACAATATTACATATATTAAATCTAACACATTTTCAATAAATGTCAAGTGTATTTTTAAACTATTTAAAGAAAGTTAAAAAGAATAGAAATTTACGATTGAACGACCATAAATTCGCTTGTCTTTTAAGCTGAGTGTTCCGATTTGTTCAGGAAGCATATCCTCTTCGGGAAAATGAATCATTACAAATCCACCTTCTTTTACAAGCTTTCTTTGTTCGATGATTTTAAGCAAATCCAGACGATATTTGTAAGGGAAGGGTGGGTCCAAAAAAATATAGTCAAATTTGTCCTTGCATCTCTTTAAGAAAAGCTCTACAGCCATAAAATGGCAGCCGATTTTGACTCCGAGTTCTTTTTCTGTAATAGAAACGTTTTCAAGGACTTGTTTGATTTTAATTTTGTCTTTTTCGCAAAGCTGAACTTCTTTTGAGCCACGAGAAACAGCCTCGATAGCAATTGTGCCGCTCCCGGAAAACAAATCAAGCCATGATTTTCCTTCCAAATCGCCCAAAATTGCAAAAACAGACTCACGCATTCTGTCCATTGCCGGCCTGATAATTCCATCAGGACATTTAATTACGCGGCCTTTTAATTTTCCACCTGTAATTCGCATACATTTCCTTTTTTAAATATTATGAATTTGGATTCAACGACCAGTAAGCAATATTATGAGGAAGCTTTCGGTTTTCCTTTGCATAATCATAGGCCGTTTTACCAGTGCTTGCTTCTATTTGATATTTTGAGGCTCCGTTTTCAAGCAACCATTCAATAATCTTGGTATTCTTGTTTGTTGCACAAGCTACCATGAGCGGAGTTTTGCCATCATATGGGATATTAACAGGAACCCGCTTGTCGATAAAAGCCTGGAGGACTGTTGTGCTGTTGTAATTTGAGATTCCATAGGCAAATGCCTCGCGTGCCTCGTCTGAAAGAGCAGAGTAAGTTTCGAGCAGTATGGCAACAACTTCCGGATTTTCAGAATAACCGGCAGCCAAAAGAAGAGAGCTAAGCCCATATCTGTTCTTGGCAGCCCTGTCAGCACCCTTAAAAAGCAAAAGTTTTGTTACATCAGGATTGGGTTGGAAACGGGCCGCATACATGAGTGCAGTCCATCCTTCCTCATCACGGGCGTTTATTTCAGCGCCAGAGTAAAGCAGGTCTTCAATCCGGTTTATGTCACCTTTTTTTGCGGCCATCATAAGCTTTGTACGCCCGGCAGAATCACGCTCATTCGCATTTTTGATAAATTTATGACTGGCATTTTCCGCCGCAATCAAGGATTCTGGAATAGCAAGGGCTGCAAATTTATCATCGGCATAGTCATAAAGATAAATACTTTCTGGAATGACAACAGGTGCCGAAACAGCACCAATATCAACCAGAGAATTTACATCTGCTTTTGGAGGCTCAACCGTCTCTTTTTCATCAACTTGCGCAACAACAACAGGTGCAGGAGCAATTTTTTCATCTGGAAGCTGAGGTATATCAAATTCTTCTGCAAAATCACCGAAAGGAACTTCCTCAGCCTCCTCGACGGGTTCAGCAGGCTCAGCAGGCTCTTCCTGCACTGGCTCTTCGACTTCCTTGAAAGGCTCCTGTGCATACAATGACAGCAAATCGATGACTTCCTGGCTCATAACCTCGTTCTTTCGGGCATAATCAAAACAGTTCTGTCCGTCTTTATCTTTTAACAGAATTCGATTTGCTTTTTTGGAATCAGAACGTGCATTCTTAAACAAAACGGATTTTATAGCCTCAATATCAGTTTCATACTGACAAGCGTACATCAATGCGCTCACGCCGTTTTTGTTTTTTGAATCGGGATCAATGCGGGCATCATCAAGCAGAAGAGTAATAATATCGTTGCCGCGAGAATATTTAAGTGCTGCCATGAGAAGATTTTCTTTTTCAGCATATCGTGTAAAGTTTCGTAAAGAATAATCGGTTTCGATTGCACGCTGAATCTTTTTGGGGTTTTCTGTTTCAACAAGAAGAAATGCATCATCAACCCATGGACGTGCATGTATTGCCGAAAGAGAAGCAAAAAAAATAAAAAAAAGAGGAACAGCCTTCTTCATCATCTTTTATTATAACACGATTTCTTGAAAATCAAATGAATTTGAAGAAAAAAAACTCTATTTTCTCTAATTTTTTCTAAAATTCAAACCAGCTGCCTTCTGTTGTAAGATACCAGTCAGCAAGAACGGTGTTTAAAGTCGGATTATACCAGCTGATTGAACCATCACGGTTCAATACGACCATTTTGCCCTGATTTCTCACTGTTTTTATCGGCATTGAAGCTGATCTTCTGTATAAAAAATCTCTTCGCGTTGAAAGATTGTAAGAACGGACCTGCGATTTTCCGATGTTAGTGTACAAAACATTGTCAAACAGGTTTGCAAAAGCCTCGCTATCCTCATCCGTGATTGAAAGTAAATAACGGGAAGACTTTGTCTGCGGTTTATAGGCAAAAATCGATGTAGTAAGTTTTTTAGTCTGAGAATTAGTGTAGATAGTAATTCCGTAGATTTCAGCCGGATTTTTATCATAATCGTAAGTGAGCGAATAGGCGACATTTCCCTTCATTGAAAGAGGAACTGTTTCCTGGGTATTGACGTTCACATAAATAAGAGGAACATTTGGAGAAGAGCCGCTTGACTTTGCAACATATAAGTCATTCTCTGTAAACAAAATAGCGTCCTGAATACTTGTTCCCTTGTAAAGCTCGCGTTTTTTAAGATTCGGAATATCAAAAAGATTAACCTGTGAATTTGATTCGACATCAATCAATGACGTTCCGTAAAGTTTTAAAGTCTGAACCGTTCCTTCAGGGGCAAAAAGCTGAGTCATTTTGCCGGTTGAAAGCTCCATAAGAACCACAGCCTTTTTTGAGTCCTTTGACCAAAGAATAATATTCTGACCATAAGGAATTAAATTCGTATAACCGGAATTGCCTGCTTTTTTATCAATATTTGAGCTTTCATAAGAAGACAGGAATATCGAAGAAGGGGTAAGAAAATAAAAATCATTTCCAACAGCAGCAACATCGTAAATTTTTTCATACATTTTGTCAGTCAATGACTGCTGAACATCGACCCGCTCTGCCTGAGCATAATCAAATTTGTAAATATTGCCGCTGTTCGTGCCCGCGTAAATTTCTTCGTCTGCAAGGGTCGCGCAAACAATCTGCTCGCCGGTTTTAAGACCTGAGAAAGTTCGCATGAGTTCAGGCGCAATAACAGCCTTATTTCTGTCATTCGCGATTTTATAAACTTTGAACTGACGGTTTTCATTAACAATGTAATATAAATCTTTTGATTTGTTTGATCCAACTAGAATTGGATTCTGGGCTGTAAAGGCCCCGATTGTACTTCCTGTGACAGCCTGGACAACAAAAATGCCAGAACCACGTACACCTGCACCAAAAACGCCATTATTAAAAAGACAAAACTGACTCAAATCATATTCAGTGTTGAACTTTGCCTTTTGCTCACCGTTCTGCAAATTGTAGTAAGTGAGATTTCCTTTTGGAGAATACATGACCACTGATTTTTCGGAATCTGAAGTCTGAATGAAATTTACCACACCGGTATTTCCCTTGATTTTGTTACGGATGATCGAGCCGTTCATTGAATTAAGAAAAAAAGCACCGCTCACACTTGCCGTACCACAGATTATATAAGTTCCTTTTGCAGAATATGAAAGGCTTGTCAGAGAATCATTAAAACGAAAAGCGTATTTCCTAGTGAAAGTCTTCCAGTTCCAGACAGAAACACGGTTTAACGAAGCACCATCACTTTCATAAACTGCAATATCGTTTCCGTTAGGACTCCGGGCAATCATTTTTATCGTTAAATCAGAAATCTGGTAATGTTCGCCCATACCGTCTTCTGTCCATTTTACAAGGAAACCGTCGGTTCCTGCGCTAAAGACCGAACCATCACTGTCTTCAAGATAAGCGACATTTGTGACTTTTCCAGCATGAGATTGAGTAGAAATATGAGACTGGGCAAAAAGTGAAAGATTACCAATAAAAAAAACACAGGACAGGAATGCAACTTTATTTTTTAGCATTTATTAGCTCCGAAAAGTAGTGGAAATCGCCGCTCATCGCAAGCAAAAAAAGCATGGCAATCAGCGCAATTCCTACGTATTGTACAACATTTCTCACTTTTGGGGAAACACGCACGCCAAAAATTGCCTCAATAATTGATGTTAGAAGTAAAAATCCATCCAAAATCGGAATCGGAAGGAGATTCATGATAAAAAGAGATACGCTGATCAAAGCCATGAAATTGAGCACAGAAACAATTCCGTTCCTAAAACCTGCCGAAAAGCCGGATTTTGCCGTCTCGCCCATCATGCTAGTGATTCTTGCCGGACCAGCCACACTTTCACTAACATTTACCCCCTTAAAAAGTGTTAAAATCCCTTTAAAAGAAAGATAAATCAATTTAAAAGTTTGTGAAAAACCTTGTCCGATTGCCGGGAAAAACGAATACTGCTTAGATTCTTTTTTTTCGACAGAAGCAGGATCGCTCATGACGCCGATTTTCCCTTCGCCAGTAGATTTATTTAAGTCAGTATGAACAGTGAATTCAAGCTGCTCTCCGTTCCGGTCAACCACAACAAGAAGATTTTCATCAGGGTGAGTGGCGACTTCCTCGTATAAAGCAGCAAAATCTGGAATTTCTTTATCGTTTATTCTTATGATTTTATCGCCGCTTAAAATTCCGGCATCCGCTGCCGCTGAATGAAGCTCAGGATATTCTTCCGTGGCAAGACGAATCTGATTTGTGGCTGAATAATATGTGTATCCGACAATCGCAATCACAAAAAACGCAAAAACTGAGAAAAGGAAATTGGCAAAAGGCCCTGCAAATGCGATAAAAGCCCGGAAAATCGCCTTTACGCCGTAAAATGAATCTTTTTCAAGTACTGTATTTTTATTAAAACTTTCCTCAAAATCCTTCTCGCCCTTCATCGCACAATAGCCGCCGAAAGGGAAGAGCGAAATCCTCCAGTCGGTTCCATGCCACTCCTTATGCAGAAGAACCGGCCCCATGCCTATAGAAAATGCCTCGACAGCCACTCCGCTGAGCTTAGAAGCCAAAAAATGCCCAAATTCATGAATAAAAACAATAACACCTAAAAGAATAATTCCAATTATAATAGTCATAATAAGTTATAAATTTCTCACAGAGCTTTGGAGAACACGGAGAAAAAAAATTGATTTACTCTGTGAACTCTGTGTGCTCCGTGAGGAATTTTATTGATATTTCGCGTGACCGCCTATCCGCGTCGAACACATCTTCCAGATCACGTGGATTATGCGCCCAGTCGGTTCCGTGGAGGACTTTTGCAACCAGTTCCGCAATCTCTAAGAATCCGAGCTTACCGTCAATGAAAGCCTGAACCGCAATCTCGTTGGCAGCATTGAACACAATCGGATATGAGCCGCCTTTTTCGGCACACTCAAATGCAAGTGCAAGCATCGGAAAGTCATCCATGCGAGGTTTTTCAAACGTGAGCGTACGTTTTCCATCAGTTGTGTCAGTCAAATCAAACGGCTTCATAAATGTCGGAAGAATTTCCGGCCAGTCCAAAGCCTGCAGTATCGGATGCTTCATGTCCGGCTCGCTGAACTGCCCGTAAACAATCCCATCTTTTGTGCGAACCAGAGAATGAATCACGCTCTGAGGATGAACAACCACCTGAACTTGTTTAGCACTGACATCAAAAAGACGCACCGCTTCGATTACCTCAAGCCCTTTGTTTCCTAAAGTGGCGGAATCAATAGTTATTTTAACGCCCATATCCCATGTCGGGTGCTTTAGGGCATCAGCAACAGTTACAGAAGCCAGCTTTTCTCGCGGAAAAGTACGGAAAGGACCTCCGCTCGCCGTAATCACGATTTTATCGATATTTTTTTTGCCGCATTGATTTACGAGCGTAAAAATCGCAGAATGTTCTGAGTCAACAGGTAAAATCCGTGAACCGCTTTTTTTGGCAGCCTCGAACATCAATGGACCTGCCATGACAACAGTTTCCTTGTTAGCAAGAGCCAAATCAACTCCCGCTTCAAGAACAGCCATGCTAGGTTTGAGCCCGGCACTGCCAGCAATTCCGTTCACAACGATGTCTGGATGCGTTTGGTCGATAAGATTTTTTATTCCGTCGATTCCTTCAATTTTGGTGAGTGAAGTAGGGCAAGAAAATTCCTTGCCAAGCATTTCGAGCTCGTCTTGTTTTGAATTAGCCGTTATTCCGCAGCAAACAAAACGATCGCGCTGATTTCGTAAAATATCAAGCGTGCTGGTGCCAATAGAGCCGGTAGAACCTAAAACAAGAACCTTTTTCATTAAATGCCTTCAATTTAGTCAATACAGAATTTATTTCATGTTTTTTCCGTAGGAAAACCGAATCTGTGTGGCAATTAAATTTTAGAACAAGAAATTAATTCCAAAATAATAAACCGGCGCAACAAAAACGATGCTGTCGATTGAATCCAAAACTCCACCACGGCCAGGAATAATGCTGCCAGAGTCTTTGATTTCTACAGAACGTTTGAGAACAGATTCGACCAGATCCCCGATAATAGCCACGAATGCAATGAAGAAGCTGAGAACGAGGATTTTTACCAAAGAGCCAGTAAATGCCTGTGGAAAAAGAAAATGTGCTATGCAACCAGTGAGTATAGTGCCCGCAAATCCGCCGATAAAGCCTGCAATGGATTTGTTTGGGCTTGCTTTGATAAAGCCCTTGTTATTTTTACCGAACAAGACTCCGAAAAACCATGCAACGGAATCACACATGCATACCATAAGGAAGAAAAATGCGATGTATTCCCTTGAATACTGGTGGACGGTCATCCGAGAGACAAAACTCGGCAAAAATCCAGAATAAAAAATTATGAACATTGAAGTAATCAAATGCGAAACTGAATTCTCAAAAGACTTCTCAAAAAGAACTTCCCATGCCATGCACAAAAGAATCAAAAATACAAATACGTAATTAACGATTGAAATATTCAATTCAAAATATACCAGTAAAGCCGCAACAAATACTGGCATAACAGAAGATATAATTACCAAAGGTCGGAACTGAAGTGAAAATTTATGTTTAAGAAGCTGATAAAGTTCATTTGAAGCAAGCAAAGACGCAATAAAAATTAAAGCATGCAAAGCAATGTGATGAAACTGATTGAAATACACAAGACAAATAACTAAAGGCAATCCGACAAAAAATACCAGAAGCCTCTGTACAACTTTATTCATAATTCCCACCATTATTGATTCGGAACAGCTCCGAACCGTCTGTTTCTCTGCTGATATTTTAAAATATCCTCAAAGAATTCATTATCATTATAATCCGGCCAAAGCGTATCTGTAAAGATAAATTCTGCATAGGCACACTGCCACAAAAGAAAATTGCTCAATCTTTCTTCTCCACCAGTACGAATCATAAGATCCACGGGCGGAAGTGAAGAAATATCAAGAGATTTAGTAAGCAATTCCTCTGTAACAGAATCAGCACCAGTACCACTGGCAATTATTTTTTTAACACCACGGACAATTTCATCGCGACCACCATAATTTATGGCAAGCACGCAGGTTGTCCCGGTAAAATGTTCAGTGTCTTTTTTTGCGTTAATAATTTCGGATTTGACATCGGCAGGAAGACCGTCCAAATCACCGATATGCTCGACTCTGATTCCGTTTTTTTTGTAGAACTCAAATTCCGCGCGAAGATGACCTTTTATCAGGCTCATCAAATAACCAACCTCTTCCTGAGCGCGCTTCCAGTTTTCAGTCGAGAATGTGTAGAGTGTTACGTATTTTATTCCAAGTTTTGCCGCAGCCGCAACGATTTTTTTGGCAGAAGTGAGACCTTCTTTGTGACCGGCTGTTCTCGGCAATCCTCTCTTTTTAGCCCAGCGGCCGTTTCCATCCATGATGATGGCAACATGTTCTGGAACACCGTGGGCAATAATTTCTTCGGTAGTCATGCTTTAAGCCATGATTTCCTTTTCTTTAGCGTCACAGACTGTCTGAATTTCTGCGATATATTTATCAGTGAGTTTCTGAAGGTCGTCTGTCTCTTTTTTGAGCTGATCTTCAGTAATCTCACCTGCTTTCTGCTGTTTTTTGAGATCGTCATTTCCATCGCGACGGATGTTTCGGATAGTTGTTTTATAGTTCTCGCCGACAGATTTTGCCTGTTTGCAAAGTTCCTTGCGTCGGTCAGCGGTGAGGGCAGGGATAGCGATACGAATAACCTTGCCGTCGTTTGAAGGGTTGAGACCTAAGTCAGCAACAAAAATTGCCTTTTCAATTTCTGTAATGAGCGATTTGTCGAACGGAGAGATAACGACAGAGCGTGCCTCTGGAATTGAAATCTGTGCGACCTGAGAGAGTGGAGATTTTGCTCCGTAATAATCAACACGAACCTTGTCAAAAAGTGAAGCTGATGCACGACCGGTTCTGATTGTGTTCATTTCATTCTTAAGACCTTCAATAGTTTTGTCCATCTTAGACTTTGCATCAAATGCCATATTTTCCTCCGTTATAAAAGCAACAAATTAAAAAAAATACAAAAAGCGGCCAGAAGAATCTGACCGCCGTTTTTCACGAAAAATTATTTTCCGAGAACGAAAAGAGCGACCTTTTTGAATGAAAGTTTAGCTCCAGCTTCTTTTGAAACCTGTTCAAGTTTCTTTGCAACTGTAACTTTGTCGTCTTTTACGAAAGCCTGGTCTACGAAACAGATCTCAGCAAGGTGTTTGCTGATTTTGCCCTGCAAGATTCCAGCCTTAACATTCTCTGGCTTAGAAGCCATTTTCTCGTCCTGAGCCATCTGAGCCTGGAAGATTTCTTTCTGCTCATCGATATAGCTCTGTGGAACTTCGTCTTTTGTTGTGTAAGCAGGTGTGAATGCAGCCAAGTGCAAGCAGCAGTCTTTTGCAAAAACTTTTACAGATTCTGCATCTGAGCCTTCAACAACTACAACAGCACCTGTCTTGAAGTCTGAGTGAACGTATGTTGCAGCAGCAGAACCTGCCGGAACAGCAATAACCTCAAGCTTACGGATAGACATGTTCTCGCGGATTTTTGTAGCAAGCTCAAGAACCAAGTCCTCAAGCTCTTTTTCGATTTTTGTGTAGCCTTTTGCAATTGCAACATCAAGGATTTTCTCACCGAGAGCTACGAAATCAGTATTTTTTGCAACGAAGTCTGTCTCACAAGTAACTTCTGCAACAACAATTTTATCACCAGTCTGGCGAATGAAAATGCGTCCTTCAGAAGTTGCGCGCTCAGCACGTTTTGCAACGGCTGCCAATCCTTTCTCTTTGAGGATTTTCTCTGCTTCTGCAGCGTCTCCGTTAGCTTCTGTAAGTGCTTTTTTGCACTCCATCATGCCTGCGCCAGTCTTGTCGCGCAAAGCTTTTACGTCAGCAGCTGTAATTGCCATTTTTAACTCCAGTTATAGTAACCCGCGCTTGTCTACGCGGGAATTGATTTATTTGATTTTTGACTCGTCGATTTCATCGTCGTCATCTTCAACTACTTCGTCTTTTTTGACATCTTCCTCAGTAGGAGTGTAGTTTGAATAATCAACGATTTCCTCGTCATCTTTCTTTGTAGATGCATCTGTAACAACGTCGTCCTCATCACCGAGAGTTTCGATGATTTTGAGACCTTCTTCATTGTTTGCTTCTACAACTGCGTTAGCGATAATAGAAGTGAAGAGGCTGATAGCGCGGATAGCGTCATCGTTACCAGGGATTGGATATGTGATTCCCTCTGGGTTACAGTTTGTATCAACAACAGCAACAACAGGGATACCCATGCGGCGAGCTTCTGCAACAGCAATCTGCTCTTTGTGTGTATCGATGATGAAGATAACTCCTGGGAGTTCTTTCATATCTTTGATACCGCCGAGGTTCTTCTCAAGCTTTGCCTTTTCTTTCTGAAGATTTGAGACTTCTTTCTTTGTGAGGTTGTCGAATGTTCCGTCAACTTCCATCTTCTCGATTTTTTTGAGTCTCTGAAGTGATTTTTTGATTGTAGAGAAGTTTGTAAGCATACCACCAAGCCAGCGGTTGTTTACATAGTACATGCCACAGCGCTCTGCTTCTTTTGCGATAGCCTGCTGAGCCTGTTTTTTAGTTCCTACGAAAAGAACTGATTTTCCAGAAGCAACAATCTTACGAACAGCCTCGTAGCTGTCTTTGATAGAAGCGATTGTCTTCTGCAAGTCGATGATATGGATACCATTGCGCTCTGCGAAGATATACTTCTTCATGCGTGGATCCCAACGTTTAACCTGATGACCGAAATGTACACCAGATTCAAGCAAACTCTTCATGGTTACAACTGCCATTGAGTTTCTCCTTCACCGGAATTAATTAAAATTCCACCGTCTCTTGTTCTCGTGCCCGCAATATACGGACCGGATAATTACGTAACTTTGCTCCAGCCAACAGCCTTGTACAAAGCCCGACAAAAACTATTCAAGAATAGAATAGCCCTGTTCTTTTAACATATCATAAAGCTCGAAAATAGGCAATCCCACTACATTGGAATTCGTGCCCTCGATTTTTTTGATGAAGCATGACGCCAACCCCTGTATACGGTATCCGCCAGCAACACCATGCCAATCACCGGTTTCGACATACCATTCAATTTCTTCCTGAGTCATAGGCGCGAAAGTAACATTAGTAATGGAAGTTCGGCTTGAAGCAAACAACAAATCGCCGTTGAAAAGCGCAAGCCCCGTAATCACCTGATGAGTTTTTCCTTGAAAATCTTGCATAAACCTTTCGGCTTCTTCATTATCCGCAGGCTTACCGTATAGTTTTCCGTCCAAAAGGACCATTGTATCGGCTCCCAAAATCCATGGAATTTCATGCCCGGCAGGATACGTGCGCGCCACAGCATCAACCTTACGGCTTGCCAAATACTCCGGAACCTGTTCAAGCGGAATGTCAGGCGGATATTCCTCATCAAAATTGGAAACCTTAACCTGATAAGGAATATTCAGCAGCTTCAATATTTCCTGTCGACGAGGAGAAGAAGATGCTAATATAATAGGTTTCATACGCCCCCCAAAACATTTTTAATTAATACAATTTTAAGCGATTTAAATAAAATCTACAAGAGATAAACAAAAGAAAATTTCAATATTAAAAATAAAATCATAAAAAAAGCGGAATCGCTCCAAAAGAACCGACTCCGCCTTTAAAGACACTGAAATCTAATTATTTAGATTCCTTTTTCTTTGAGTTGTTATTTCCAGACTGAAGAGTTTTGAGAAGAGCAAGAGCTCTGTCACGAACAGGTTTTACATAATGATAATTTGTAGCAATCTGACCTACAGACTGAATCATAGAACCTTTGTCCTGAACCTTGTCAGCAATTTTCTCGTAAGCAATAAGAACCTCAAGAGCAAGTGAACTTGTCGGATTGAGGACAGCATTCTTTTTGTTTGCCCATGCAATTGTATTAACGACATCATCATTGTCGTTCATACCAATTTCACCAAGCGAGCGAACCGCAGCAGTAATTACCATTGGCTCGTTGTCTGCAAGAGCAATATTTTTGAGAGTTGTCTTTGACTCCTCTGATGGAACTTTTGCAAGAAGATCACATGCTTTTGCACGAATATCTGGATAATTGTTAACAAGGCGGCCACTCTGTCTTGACTGGGTGTTGATTCCTTCGCCAGCAAGATGATCAAGCGCAACCATCATATCCGGAGAAACACGGCCTTCTTCGACTGCATTCTCAAGATACTGAAGAGCAACAAGCTTATTGTCTCGCTCGTCTGAATTTGCAAGTTCTGTAATTACGACATCTTCTACAGTGCTCAAGTAATCTTCCTCAGCAGATTTTTCCTGAGCGATCAAAGAGAATGTCAAAAGAAATGCACAAGCTGTGCAAGTTAATTTTTTCATTGATTTCATATAGAAATATTCCTCCTAAGCAAAGTGAAACAACACTTACCTAAAGATTATAAAACATACGACTGCAAAAATCAACATTATTTTTAGCATGATTGCGACAAAACAACGCGATTTTAGTTCAGTTCTTCATTTGTCGGAAGATGAACCATCCACCTTCCATTGTTTTTATTGAAATAATAATAAACCGTAACGTGATCCTCGGTCTCTCCCGGCTCGCGTTCCTGAACCTGAACCGCTTTTATATAGGAATCAGAAATATATCGGATTTCGGTGACAGTTCTTCCTTTGCGTGCAGGAACAAACACCTGTTTGAAATAATCCTGCAAATCGCGGAGTTTGATTCCTTTTACAGGAAGACGTTTTTCTGCCTTTTGAAGATTTTTACGAAGCTTCCAGTAATCTATAGAAGCAGGTTCTACATACGCAAGCCATGAGTTGTAATCAAGGTTCTTCATTATACCGTCAAGCTCAGAGATAATGCGAAGAACTTTTTCTTTATCATCAACGAAAGTGTCACGGTCAACGGCAACCGCACCAACAGAGCGGGAATATTCATCGTCTGCATCAGCGGCTTCGACCGGAGCCTCGACAACAGGTTCTTCAACAACAGGAGATGGTTCTTCTTCTACAGGGGCAGGAGAAGGGGCAACTTCTTCAACTTTTGGCTCCTCAACGACCGGAACCGGCTCTGGAGCGGCAGGCTCAACCTTCGCACTCCCACAAGAAACGACAATCCCCGCGAGCATAAGACAACCCGCGGAGAAAACGGCTGCATTAATAGTTTTAGATATTTTCATGCCTAAATAATACATCACTTGTTTCAAACAGTCAAACATGTTAAATTAATTTCAATATGACCTCTGCAGTATTTCCAGGGACTTTCGACCCGCCAACAAACGGACACCTAAACATAATCGAGCGGGGCAGCAAGCTTTTCGACAAACTAGACGTAGTAGTTGCCTATAACCCGAACAAAGCGCACCTTTTCTCACCGGAAGAAAGGCTTGCCATGCTCAAAGAACTCACAAAAGACTACAAAAACGTCACGGTACACCTTTGGGATAAGCTCATAGTAGAATACGCCGAAAAAAACAACGCAAACATTCTCTTAAGGGGAATTCGCAACACAAATGACTTCGCATACGAATTCGATCTTTCTCTTTTAAATCACAACCTCGACTCAAGAATCGAGACGCTTTTTCTCCCGACCGAGGCAAAATACGGAATAGTCCGCTCAAGCTCCATAAAAGAACTGGCAAAATTCGGCGGAGACATATCAGGAATGGTCCCAAAAATCGTGGAAGAAGCTATAAAATCAAAATATAACACCTAATTTGACATTTTTTCGATTTTTGTCATTAAAAAATTATTGACAACAGAAACTTTGTATGTAATAATAATTGACATTCGGGTGGAAACTGTTATAGTATAAATCCCGTTATTCATAAAATTATATAGTGAGGTTTATAATATGGCAGTACCTAGAGCGAAAACATCAAAAGCTCGCACACGCAGACGACGCGGTGTAAACATGCATCTTGAAGCTCCACAGCTTGTTGCTTGCGGCAACTGTGGTAATCTTGTTATGCCACACCATGTTTGTCCAAAATGTGGTTTCTACCGTGGTCGTCAGGTAATCACACCTGAAGTAAACGGTTAACAAAACAAACGCATTATGCTCCTAACCGGGCATAATGCGCAAAACAAGGAGAAAATCATGGACGAATTGTTCGTAAAAATCCAGAAACTCATCGCTGAAAAACTTGAAATCGATGAAAGCAAAGTCACAATGGAAGCTTCTTTCCGTGGAGACCTCGGCGCAGACAGCCTCGATACTTACGAGCTTGTTTATGCTATCGAAGAGGAATTGGGTGTTACAATTCCTGATGAGAAAGCAAACGAATTCGAAACAGTAAAAGACGCTTACGATTTCATCAAATCAGCTCAGGCATAATTTTTTACTGATTGACTTTTACAGCACAGGTTATAATGCCTGTGCTTTTTGTTTTAATATGCTTTTTTCAAAAAAAAATCTTTCGCCGAAACGAGTACAAGAACTTACGGCGTTTGCAAAAAACATTTCAATAAAGTTCTCAAACATCAACCTTCTCGAATTAGCCTTTACACATCGTTCCGTTGCAAATGAAAAAGGACAGAAACATATCAACAACGAGCGCTTGGAATTTTTAGGTGACAGCGTGCTTGGAATGGCAACTGCAGCCTACCTTTATGAACACTTTATGGACAATCCCGAAGGCGACCTTGCAAAAATCAAAAGCAGCGTTGTCAGTGAGCAAAGTCTGGCTCCAATCGCACTCAAAATCGGAATCGATAAAATGCTGATCCTTGGAAAAGGCGAGGAAATGAGCGGAGGAAGGCACAAAAAGGCCATTCTTGCGGATGCAGTTGAAGCCGTAATCGGAGCATATTACCTTGATGCCGGTTACAAGGCCGCAGAAAAACTCGTTCTTTCTTTTATGATTCCTGCAATCGACAATTACGTTTCTGACAAGGGCTCAAAAGATTACAAAACCTTGCTTCAGGAAGCCCATCAAAAAAAATACAAGTCATGCCCAAATTACGAGCTTGTCAAAGAAACCGGTCCGGACCACGAAAGGACTTTCTGGGTTACGGTCCATCTCAAAAACGCAAGCTACGGCCCAGAAAGCGGAAAAAGCAAAAAAGAGGCCGAGCAGAACGTTGCAAAAAAAGCCTGGCTTGAGCTTTTCGGTGATTGACCGAGATAATGCAAATCTGATATAATTCGAAAATCATCTTGTGATATTAACTTGCTTCCTAACAGTGATGGAATGATAGAAGTAGCCGCCTTTTTTTCGGCTTCAAGCTAGTGGTGACTGGGGTTGCTTTAATATCGGGCAAGAAATAAGGAGTTATTTTTATGAAAAAGGGAATTCACCCAGAGTACAAATTGACAAAAATCACTTGTCAGTGCGGCAACGTAATCGAGACACGCTCTACAGTTTCTGACATCCATGTTGAAATCTGTTCTGCTTGCCACCCATTCTACACAGGTAAGCAGAAGCTCGTTGATACTGCAGGACGAATCGAACGATTCAACAAACGCTTCGGTATCAAATCTGACAAATAAGTCATTTAATTGCCGGGTATTTCTCAAAGGGTACCCGGCAAACCAACCGCTCTAATCTTCCAAAACACTTCTTCGTTTTTCTTAAATCCAAAACATCTTTACAAAAATACAAAATAATAAAAAGTTTCATAGAATAAGTCTTGCTGTAAAATTTTAATTTTTATTGATAGAGAGGCTTCAATATGAAGAAAAAGAACCTGTCACTTGTTTTTGGTCTCAGACTCGGTGTCGAGATCATCATCTTGATTTCGATTCTTGCCGCATCTACGATTCTTCTTGTAAAAAAAGGAACGGAACGCACATTCATCACATCGACAACAGAATTGATTCAGGCCCATATCCAGGGATTGAGCTACCGCAACTCAAAATTCATGCAGCAGCTCAGGGCATACACTATGTCAGACCCTGTATTGCATGGTGCGACATCAGAAGAATTGGTCGATTGGATGGTCTCTCACCGAAAAATGCGCAGTTCAGATTTTAAAGAAATATTATTTTGTGATTTTAATACCGGAATAGGCTACGATGACGAAGGCAACTCAAAGGATGTTTCCGGTACAGAATTTTACCAGTTCATGAAAAGCAGCGGAAAGTCACAATACATAAGCAATCCAGTCGGCTCAAACGATGAGGATTCAGCATATTACGTCTGTAAAACGGTTTCCATCCATAAAAAAGCAATCGGATTCATTGCAGGAGCTGTCTCACATGCCCGTCTTTCCGATGCAATCGACCTTATCACAATTGGTGAGAAAGGATACGCAATTCTAATCGCTGGCGACGGAACAATTATGTCTTTTCCTGATAAAGACAAAGTAATGCATGCTAAGTTAACTCAAATGGCTTCTGATTACGAAGGACTTTCAGGAATTGCAGATGCAATGATCAAAAAAGAAAGCGGAAACGGCTGGATTCATTCCAAAAAAGGAAACAATCTCATGGTCTATGCGCCCGTAAACGGCACACCATGGAGCATGGCGATGGTCGTTCCTGCAAAGCAAGTTTATCAGACTGCACAGTCACTTACACTTACAATGATGGTATTTGCAATCGCAATCGCACTCATTCTTATTGCAAGTTCAGCAATTTCAGTTTATCGAGTGCTTAAGCCGCTCCGAAACCTCGACAAGAATTTGAACTCAATCGCTTCAGGCAACGCGGATTTGACCCAGCGAGTAAAAGTCCATTCAAACGACGATATTGGCTCGGTAACAAGCGCATTCAACACCTTTGTCGAAAAATTGCACGACATCATGAAGGATGTAAAAGATTCTCGCTCAGACTTATCATCTGCGGGCGATGAGCTTAACTTCGGAATCCAGGAGAACAATCAATCCGTTTCTGATATTCTTGCGAATATCGACAGCGTACAGCAGCAAATCGGTAACCAGTCGAACAGCGTTGACGAGACAGCCGGTGCGGTCAATGAAATCGCTTCAAACATCGAAAGCCTTGAGCGCATGATTGATACCCAGTCACGCGGAGTAAGCGAGGCTTCTTCTGCGGTCGAGCAGATGATCGGCAATATTTCCAGCGTAAACCAGTCAGTTGCAAAAATGGCAAATTCCTTCGAGATGCTTCAGATCCGGGCAAAGGCTGGAAATGAAAAGCAACATGAAATGAGCGAGCGAATCGTTGAGATTGAAGGGCAGTCAAATATGCTCCAGGAAGCTAACGTTGCAATCGCAGCAATTGCAGGACAGACAAACCTTCTTGCCATGAACGCAGCAATCGAGGCAGCTCACGCAGGAGAGGCTGGAAAGGGCTTTGCTGTCGTTGCAGACGAAATCCGAAAACTTTCGGAAACTTCTGCCGTCCAGTCAAAGACAATCGGCGACCAGCTCAACAAAATTAAGGCTTCAATTGAGTCCGTCGTCGAGGCTTCTGAAGAGACCAGCGAGACATTCACATCGGTTTCGGACGGAATCAAAGAGACAGACCAGCTCGTACGCCAGATTAAAAGCGCGATGGAAGAGCAGCAGGAAGGAAGCAAGCAGATTGTTGACGCGCTCCGCAACATGAGCAACAGCACTTCTGAGGTAAAAACAGCCAGCGAAGAGATGAGCCAGGGCAACAAGCAGATTCTTGAAGAAGTCCGCCACCTCAAAGATGCGACTGGAGTAATGAAGGACAGCGTTGCCCTGATGAGTGAGAGCGCGATGAAAATCCGTGCTACAGGCAGCGCGCTTGACGGTATCTCAGAAAAGATGAAGTCGTCTATCGACCAGATCGGAAACCAGATTGACAACTTCCACGTATAAAATCTGATCAGGCTATTATTTCTCCCCGCAAGGGGAGTTTTTTTATGCCACCTGGATTTTCCAGCAGCGATGGGCTTTCGTTCCCTTGAAGTCTTCGGGGAGGGATTTTTCAGTCATATCGAACACAGCCACAGCCTTGCCTGAATCAGTTGTTTTGGGGACAAGCTCGGCATCGAATTTGAGCCGGTGAGAGTTCGTTGAGAAGTAGAGGACTCCGCCTGCGTTCAGGAGATTCACACATTTTCTTACAAGCTCACTCCAGTCACGGTTGATGTCGAGCGTATTTCGGGTAGCCTTTGAGTTTGAGAAAGTGGGCGGATCAAGAACAATGATGTCGTAGCGGTTGCTTCCTTCGGCATTCGGAACTTCCGCAAGTTTCTGGTTGAGAAAGCCCGTAACATCTCCGCGAGTGAAAAAATAACGGCCGTCGTCGGGGTCAAAGTCATTGAGGGCAAAGTTAAAGCGTGCCCATTCGAGGTAAGTGTTGCTCAAATCAACGCTCTCAACACGGCGGGCTTTTCCTTCGGCAGCATAGACAGAGAAAGAGCCTGTGTAGCAGAAAAGATTCAGGACGCTTTTTCCGGCACACTCCGAGCGCACGATTGAACGCAACGGACGGTGATCGAAGAACAGACCTGTGTCAAGGTAGTCGCTAAGGTTCACTTTGAAAAGCTGACCGCATTCCTGTACATAACACTCGGTAGTTTGTTTGGAATCAATCTTCTCGTACTGATTTTCACCTTTCTGCTTTTTGCGCAGCTTCTGAATAACACGGTTTTCAGGAATTTCAAGAACTGAAGCGACAGCTTTTGTCATGCAGTCAAGCCAAACCTGCTCGTCACTGTCTGATTTTTCATACGGTCTCTCATACAAGTAAAGATGAACGAACGAACGTTCGGCTTTTTCCTTGCTTGCGGTAAGATCATTGGCAGAAATTCTAGCATCCTCCTGTCTCAAAAGGAGTGCCGCGTCGATTTTGGAGTCCATTCCTTCGGGCAGGGCTTCATATAAATCTACGGCCAGAGGAACTTCCGGGATATCACGGTCGTAAAGTCGGTAGCAGGTAACGCGCTCACGGCGAGCCCATTTCCTAAGCTGCTTGTATTTTTTTGAAAGACGGTTGGCAAAAATCTTCGCCTGATATTCATTCTGTTCGATAGTGTTCTGGTTCATGAAAATATAATAGCAAATTTCAGAGAAAAGGTAAGCCACACGGATTCTAAATTGCTACGCAATTTCATTATGTACACAATCTTCGAAAAACGATATAATTTATTAAATATCTATTATCTTTTTTTCAGGAATCTAATGAATTACACGGAATTAAATCTTAACGAAAAAATTCAGCAAGGACTTAGCGATGCGGGCTATGTCACTTGCACTCCGGTCCAGGAGCAGGTTTTGAAAGCTTCTTTGGACGGCTCGGACCTTTATGTTCAGTCACAGACAGGAACAGGCAAAACAGCGGCCTTCCTCGTAACAATCATGCAGGAAATCCTTGCACGCAGGGAATCTGCCAGCACAGAAGGCGAGGCAATGAAAAATGCCCTCATTCTTGTTCCGACACGAGAGCTTGCCGTACAGGTTGAGGAAGAGGCTACAAAGCTCGGAAAGCACACAGGCTTGCGATTCGCTTCATTTTATGGCGGAGTCGGATACGAAAAACAAGTCGCTGATCTCAAAAAAGGCTGCGACATCATCATCGGTACACCTGGCCGCGTGATTGATTTGACAGAAGGCAAACAGATGGATTTGTCAAATGTGGGATACCTTGCGATTGACGAGGCTGACCGCATGTTCGACATGGGATTCTACCCTGACTTGCGTAAGCTGATTCACTTTCTGCCTGGCAGTGAAGGCCGGCAGACAATGCTCTTCTCGGCAACACTCAATTCTTACGTCAAAAACCTTGCATGGGAATACACCCGCGAGGCAAAGGAAATCACTATTGAGGCTCAGAACATCACGGTCGATGAAATTGACCAGGAACTCATTCACGTTTCAAGCGATGACAAAATGAAGCTTTTGCTCGGAATTTTCAAAAAAGAAAATCCAGAGAGCGTGATTATTTTCTGTGACACCAAAAAGATGTGCGAAATCGTCTCAAAACGGCTCCAGATTAACGGTATCAAAAACGAGTACATCATCGGTGATTTGCCTCAGTCAAAGCGCCTTAAGATTATGGACAATTTCAAAGCCGGAAAGGTGACTTGTCTTGTCGCAACTGATGTAGCAGCCAGAGGAATCGATGTCAACGACCTTGCGATGGTCGTTAACTATGACCTTCCGAACGAAGCCGAAAATTACGTACACCGAATCGGGCGAACGGCCAGGGCAGGAAAGAGCGGAAAGGCCTATACATTCTGCTCGGAGCGTGATGTTTACTCTTTGGCCCCAATTGAGCGTTACATCGAAAAGCAGATTCCAAGCAGGGTTGCTATCGCAGAAGATTTTGAAGAAGACAAGTCAAAAGACGTTTACATCCGCCTTGACTCCGAAGAGCGCGACGGAAAAAGAAACCACAGATGGACACAGACGGACACAGATGGTGCACAGAATAGAGGGAAAAAGTCTGGAGGACGAAAATCCCGCAAAGAAGGCAGAAAATCTTATTCCGACGAGGAAATCAAATCGTTTAGGGGCGACAAGTCCAAAAACACAGTCCGTCGTGCGAGCGATGAGGAAATCGCAAAGCTTTCCGGAATGTCAAGCGACGAACGTATCAAATACTTCAAGGAAAAATACGCAAAATCTTCAAGTTCAGTTTACAAGAATGCTGCAAAAACAGCCGGTTCAAAAGCAAAATCTGGCAAGGGCAGGGGGACGAGCCGAAAGAATCCTTCCGCTGCACGCAAAACAGAGAAAGCACCAAAGAAACTCGGCTTGATTGCAAGGCTCAAGAGCTTGATTGGGCGAGGAAAATAAAAAATTCCTCACAGAGAGCACAGAGCACACGGAGAAATACACTGAAAAACTCTCTGTGTACTCAAAAGCTCTGTGAGAACTTAAAACATATCAGGAGAAAAACATGATTGCAGTCAGTGACGTATCACTTCATTTCAGCGAAAAACCGCTTTTCAAAGACGTAAATATCAAATTCACGGCAGGAAACTGCTACGGAATCATCGGTGCAAACGGTGCTGGAAAATCTACATTCCTTAAGATTCTCTCTGGCGAGCAGGATCACGACACGGGTGAGATTTTCATGACACCGGGCGAGCGAATGGCCGTTTTGAGCCAGGATCACTTCGCATTCGATTCTTTCAGCGTAAAAGACACTGTAATGCAGGGCTATCCTAAGCTTTACGAAGTCTCAAAGGCACGCGACGAGATTTATTCAAAGGCAGACTTTACCGAGGAAGACGGAATCAAATCGGCTGAGCTTGAAGCTGAATTCGGTGAGCTTGGCGGCTACGAGGCTGAGAACCAGATTGAGCAGATGCTTTCGGGACTGGGACTTGAAGAAAAATTCCACGACAAAATGATGAGCGAGCTTGATGAAAGCCAGAAAGTACGCGTTTTGCTTGCCAGGGCACTTTTCGGAAACCCGGATATCCTTCTTCTCGACGAACCTACGAACGGTCTTGATTTGGAATCCATCAACTGGCTCGAAGACTTTCTTCTTGACTTTGAGAACACAGTCATCGTCGTAAGCCACGACCGTCACTTTCTCAACACTGTTTGTACGGTAACTTGCGACATCGACTTCGGAAAAATCACTCAGTTTGCCGGAAACTACGATTTCTGGTATCAGATGAGCCAGATTCTGCAGAAACAGGCACGAGACCAGAAGAAAAAGAACGAGGAAAAGGCAAAAGACCTCAAAGAATTTATCCAGCGATTCGCTTCAAACGCCGCAAAATCACGACAGGCTACCAGCCGAAAGAAGGTTTTGGAAAAGCTCGAATTGGAAGATTTGCCAGTTACAAGCCGCAAATTCCCGTTCGTTCAGTTCAAGACAGAGCGTGAAATCGGAAACAATGTTCTTGAATGCCGAAAACTCAACTCAAAGGACGAAGACGGAGTTCAGCTCCTCAAAGACTTCGACTTTAAGGTCAACCGCACTGATAAAATCGCTTTCGTCGGCGTTGAGCACAACACAATTTCTTCACTTTTCGACATTATTTCAGGCGAAGCTAAGGCCGATTCCGGCGAGTTCTTCTGGGGCCAGACAACATCAAACACATACCTGGCGCGCGACAACAACAAATACTTTGACAACGACATGAACATCACAGAATGGCTCAAACAGTTCTCAAAGGAGCAGGATGACGCTTACGTGAGAGGATTCTTGGGACGAATGCTTTTCAGCGGTGACGAATCACTCAAAAAGGTAAAAGTCCTTTCCGGCGGTGAGAAAGTCCGCTGTATGCTCTCAAAGATGATGCTCCAGAATGCAAATGTCTTGATTCTTGACGACCCTACGAACCACCTCGACCTTGAGGCAATCGAAAGCTTGAACCAGGCTCTCGTTCAGTTCCCGGGCGTAATCTTGTTCACAAGCCACGACCACGAGTTCATCCAGACAATCGCTAACCGAATCGTTGAGATTACACCGAAAGGCGTTATTGACCGAATGATGCCGTTCGATGATTACATGGCGGACGACTCAATCAAAGCACTCCGCAAGCAATATTACGAAGGAAGCGACCGAAAGATTAAGTTCTAGGATTGTTTTTCCCCACATCTGGATTGTACTTCTCATATCCATGTGGGGATTTTTTTTCTTTATATTTTTCAAAACTAGTTATATAATATTTGTATGGCTTTTTTTGACAAAATGGAAAATTATGACAGACTTCTCTCAAAAGCGGTGAATAATATTCATCCTCTCATGGTTTTCTGTAATTTATCCAACAATTTTTATCAGATAATTTCATATAGCAACACAGTTTTAAAAGATTCAATAGCTTATACAGGAGATTTTGACTCCTTTATTCTTACCATAAAAGAATCAATTATCAATAAGGATTATTCAAATCTTTTTACGGCATCGTTCAACAGACAAAAGATTCTTGAAAGGGTAGTTGATAATGATTCGGCGATAACACTTCAATTTCCGTATCTTTTTTCAGAGGGAAAAGAGCAGTGGATTGAACTTCAGATGATTTTTGTCGGTGCGGAGCAAGATAACGTTCAGGCAATAATGCTCGGCAAAAACATTGATGATGAAATCCGCAAAAAGAGAGAAACAAAACGCAATAAAAATTTTCTTGAAATGCTCGCAAATGAATATTCTTGCGTTTATTATGTCAATATCGACAGCGAAGAATTTTTCACATATAACTTATCAGACCGTATAAATAATAAAATCGGAGATGTGATTCGCTCAAAAGTTCCATTTTCAAAGGCTGCAGAAATATATGCAGACCAATGCACGCTCGAAGAAGACAAAGCGGACTTCTTAAATAAAGTTTCTCCAAAATACGTTGCTGAGCAGCTTTCATTAAAAGACCGATTGATTTACCGTTACCGAAATGAATCAAATCAATACTGTGAGATGAAATGTGTAAAAGTCGGTGACTGGTCAGCAGAACGCACGGTAGTTTTTGGTTTTGCCGTAAAGGATGCAGAAATACGCAAAGAACTCAAAGCTCAAAAAGAACTCAAGGCCGCAAAGGAAAAGGCCGAAGCCGCAAATGCCACAAAAAGCGAATTTCTTGCGAGAATGAGTCATGACATCCGGACTCCAATCAACGGCGTTATAGGAATGGCGGAATTAGCCTCAAAAAATCTTAATAATCCAGAAAAAATTGGTCAGTGCCTCAATAAAATCACAAAAGCTGCATTTCATTTGAATCTTCTTGTCAATGATATTCTTGACATGAGTCATATTGAGAGCAACAAACTTGAAATTGCTCACAAACCGATGAATATCTACTCGCTGGCAGATGGCTGTCTCTCAATTATCGAAGGTCAGCTCATAAACAGAGACCTTAAAATTATTACAGATTTCAATGATTTTAAATATCCGTTCCTGCTTGGCGATGAACTCCACTTAAGGCAGGCATTAGTCAATATACTTGGTAATGCAGTAAAATTTACTCCGGATGGAGGCAAAATCACATTCAGAATAAAGGAACTCGGAACAGGCTACAAAACAGTAACATATCGAATCGAAGTAGAAGACACTGGAATCGGTATGAAAGCAAACTTTCTTGAGCACATCTGGGAAACATTCTCACAGGAAGACGGAGGCGCACGTTCTGAGTACAAAGGAACAGGTCTTGGTACAGCAATTGCAAAATCTCTCATCGAAATGATGGGCGGAACAATCAGCGTAAGGTCAAAGCTTAATGAAGGAAGCACATTCACGATTGACATGCCGTTCGCAATCGATGACAGAACGGCCGCAATTCGTAAAAAGGAACTCAAAGACGAAAATGAAAGCGATGAAACTCTCGTTGGCTCAAGAATTCTCCTTGTAGAAGACAACGAAACTAACCGCTTGAGCGCAAAAGAACTACTCGAAGCCGAAGGTGCAACCGTAACGTATGCCGAAAATGGCAAAGTCGCAGTCAAATTGTTCACAGAAGCAAAAGAAAACTACTATGACGCAATTCTCATGGATATAATGATGCCGGTAATGAACGGTATTGACGCCACAAAAGCAATCCGTGCTTTGAACCGAAGCGATGCAAAGAATACGCCTATTATAGCCCTCACGGCAAACGCATTCGAAGAAGATGTACGGGCATCCATCGAAGCAGGAATGAACGCACATCTCACAAAACCCCTTGAAATTTCACGCGTAATAAAAACTTTAATCCGCTGCATGAGACAAAAATCACTCAAGCAGGCAGAAGAACTGAACAAAGTCATCTCCAGCGTCAACAATAAGGATGAACTCACGGGAGTAGGCAACAATAATGCATTTGAGGAAGTAAAAATAACACTTAACAACGAAATAGCAAAGAACCCAGAGATTGAACTGGGAGTACTCATCTGCGACATATCTGACCTCAAAAAAATAAACGATAAAAACGGAATTGAAGCTGGTGACAATGCAATTAAAACACTCTGCAAGTTTACCTGCGATACTTTCAAGCACAGCCCAGTATTCCGAATCGAAGGCGGTGAATTTGCCGTAATTCTCCAGGGAATTGACTTCAAAAATATCGTACAATTAACCGAAAACCTGGAAGAAAAGCTCAAAAAACTTCCAGCAGATTCAGTTTCATTCAAAGCAGGTATCGGTTTCTCCAGCATGACTTCAGGCGAAAAGAATATCGCCCAAATCATCAAAAAAGCCGAAAAAGCGATGACAAAAAACAAAAAACGACGTTAAATGAGCGGGCAGGAGCGTAAGCGTATGTAGCTCCCTGTAAAAACAACATTCATCGGTAGACAGAATACGCATTATAAAAAGTAATTATCGCTCATAAAATTCATTTCATTCAGATCCTATTGCGGGAATTAACCTATTACTTTTTCTTTTTTTCGGCTTTGCGCTCCATGAGATTGTCCCGCTGTTCAATAAGCTGCTTGTTAATCAATGCGATTCTCTCATAAAGCTCGAAATACGAGATCGCATTGTCGCTTGCAGAATTCATGTTTTCTTCTGGGCGCAGAATTTTTTCTTTGAAACGCGCATTAATCGCAATCATCTCGGAATGTTTTTTCATGGCTTCTAGAGAAGACTGATACGCGGCGTTTATCTCGCTTGTCCAGCCGGTAATATCGGGCTTTGCGAGAGTCTTGATTTTGTGAATCGTGACGATTTCCCAGATTTTCTTTCCGAAGTATTCTTCAAGGGCATTACGGAAAGGCCTGTCTTTCTGGAACAAAAGCTTTGCCGTGACTTTAGTTCCGTCAGCCTCACTAATTCTAAAGCTGCAAAGAGACTGTGAATCAAGGAATGGCGCTGCAAGTTCCGAACCAAAAAAGCCCTTCACTTCTTCTGGGCTGCATTTGAAAGAATATTCATAGATATTGCCCCACAAGCCTGTGCTCAGAGACTCGCGCCGCCTCTGATTTGTGACCGGGAAAATATAAGCTTTCTGAATCTGAATCGACTGCGGAAGATGGCGGTTCAAGGCTTCGATAAAGTCTTTTTCGCTTGTGTTCTCGTAAAGAACGGTCGAAGCAATCTCGGCGTCAGAAGAAATTCCGAGTGAAAGCGTTGAGGCGAATTCAAGGCGTGGAAGCGGATTGAAGCCAGTTGTGTAAATAACAGGAAGATTGCATTTTATGAACGCCCGGTTGAAAAATTCAATCTGTGAAAGATGTGAAATGTACTCGCCGCCATTTTTCTTTGTGAATTCAAAAATTACGCGGTACATTACAGGAATATTCCATTCCGGGTAGACAGAATTTTTATTCAACTGTTCATTTTTTTGTACATTCTGAGGTTTATTATCGATATTTACGCTTGCATTTTTGTTACAGACTCCGCACCTATGGTCGCAGTTCGGGGAGCACTTTGGCGTAAGCTCTTCCTTCTCGTGCTTTTCCCATTCTTTTTTATAAAAATTCTTTGCAACACCAAGCGAGACTGAATCCCATGGCAAAACTTCATCCTTGCTACGCTCACGAAGAATAGATTCTTTTACATCATAATCAGCTTCAGAGAATGCTTCATCCCAAAGCCTTAGGTTTTCTTTGAGATGATTTTCCCATGCATCAAGGCGTGCACCCTTCTTGTAAGCAGAAAGAATGACCTTCCCTGCCCGCTTGTCTCCACGTGAAAGAAGACCTTCAAGATAGGAAGTGTTAATGTCATGAGTTCCGACATGGAATTTTCCCCTCGGAAGATGCTCGCGGATATACGAAAGTTTTCTGTCACTCTCTTCCGGGGAAATCTGCCTTACCCACTGATATGCCGTATGGGGCTTTGGAATAAATGTACCTACATTCACATTGCATTGAATACGGGTTTTATTCTGCAAATCAATCAAAAAATCAACGATTGCTTTTTCTTCGGTAAGCTCCTCCGTCTCAGGGAATGGAAGCCCAACCATAAAATAGAATTTCGCCTTGTTCCAGCCACGTTTTTTTGCATCAAGGATAATATCGACAAGGTGCTGGGCATAAACTTCCTTGTTAAGCCGGAGCTGCCATGCCTCTTCCGGGGTCTCTACCGCAAAAGTGAGTCCCGATTTACGGACTTCCGAGAGTTTTTCAAGCAAAGGAAGGGAAAAACTGTTTACTTTAAGAGACGGAAGTTGAAACGAAACGTTCTGGCTCTTGTACTTTGCATTCAAATCATCAAGCAAGTTCTCAATATCAGGATAATCCGCGCTCGAAAGAGATGTGAGGGATATTTCACGGTAGCCAGCCACATTCACAAGCTTATCAACATCATCAAAAATGAGCTGCTTTTCTTTTGCACGCTGGGGCCTGTAATAAACTCCCGCATGACAGAAACGGCATCCGTTCGGACATCCACGCATAATCTCGACTACGCCATGATCCTGGACAGGCTTTACATTCGGAAGCGGCATGAAAGATTCTACCGAAGGTACTTTTCCAAAATCAGCCCATACAGCCCTGCGCGCTACAGAATGTCCGCAAGTTTCCTCGCTCATGTTTTCTGTCCACACGCTTGGATGCTTTGAAAAATGAGCAAGAATCTCGCTTCGGCCAGCACCTTTCTTTTTCAGTTCGGCACATTCTTCGATAAGGTCGAACATTCCGCCCTCGGCCTCACCGATGAAAACCGCGTCAAAAAAATCCGAGAAAGGAGCCGGGTTCGTCGAACCGCAACCGCCCGCAATAACAATCGGATCGTTCTCTCCCCTGTCCTTTTTTAAAAGCGGAATTCGCCCCAAGTCAAGGATTGAAAGCGCGCCAGTGATTCCAAGTTCATAACCAATTGAAAAACCAATCATGTCAAGCTCATTCAAAGGCATTCCTGTCTCAAGCGTGTACAAAGGAGCGTCGTATTTTTTGAGCAAATCTTCAAAATCAGTCTCAACTGCAAAAACCCTCTCGCAACGAACATCTTTTTTTTGATTGAGCCCGTTATAAATGATTTTGATTGCCTGGTTCGCCATGCCGATTGTGTAAACATCAGGAAAAGCAACACAAAAATTGAAAAGGCTGTCATTATCTGCATGACTCTTAACAATCTGCCCGAACTCGCCTCCGATATAGCTTGACGGATTCTGCACAGAGCAAAGAGAATTTCCAAAAAGTTCAATAGGATTAATAAGTTTCATAATGTTCCTAAAATATTTTGACGCAAATACACGCAGATTCATTTATCAGCATTTATCTGTGTTCATCTGCGTCTGATTATTAAAAACCGAATTTTCTAGATGATACGCTCATCAAAAGACCAACACAAATCATCGCCGTCCACAATGAAGAGCCGCCGTAACTTAAGAACAGGAGAGGAATTCCTGTAATAGGCATAATTCCCATGACCATTCCGACATTAACAAGAAAATGGAACACGAACATTCCCAGAACACCAGAGGCAATCATAAGTCCGAATGTGTTTGAAGCGTTCTTGATAATGAAAATCGTACGCATGAAAATCAAAAAGTAAAGCGCAAAAACCGTCATGCAGCCCACAAAGCCAAGTTCTTCAGACAAAATGCTGAAAATAAAGTCCGTACTCTGCTCAGGCAAAAAGCGGTAGTGACTCTGCGTTCCCTGCAAATATCCGCGGCCAAACAAGTTGCCAGAACCAATCGCAGTCTTTGACTGAATGATATTCCAGCCAGCTCCTCGCGGATCAGCATAAGGGTCAATAAATACGATAAGTCGCATAACCTGATATTCTTTCAGAACTTTGCCCGCACAATACGAAAAAATCAAAGCTCCACAGAAAATTGCCGCAAAATAAGAAATCCAGTAGAAATATTTATTGTGCCGGTAGAAGAACATACCAAGCATAGAGAGTACACCGATTGAACCTGTCGCAAAAATAAGGATTAGCCTCAATGTTGTGTTTGTGAGCACGCGGATAAAAATTACAGAATGATGAGCAATCTGACTTTCCCAAATCGGCAGAACAGTAAATATAATCGTCATCATTCCGCCGAGGAAGATAAAAAGAATGTAACGGACGGGAATTCCCGCGATAAAGGTCATCGCAAGGAAAATCGGGAAGTAAACAAGCGAAGTTCCCAAGTCAGGCTGAGCAAGAATCAGCCCCATCGGAATAAACATGATTCCAAGTGAGACGATAAAACGCTTCCGCTGATCCTGAGTCTTCTTAGTTTTATCCAAATACCATGCAAGGAAAAGAATGAATACAACTTTAGTAAATTCTGAAGGCTGAATACCAAAAGGACCAATACCGAGCCAGCTTCGTGCACCATTTACATAACGACCAAAAAACTTTGTGAAAACAAGAACCACACATGCACCTGCAAAAAAATGCGGAATGTATCGGTTAAAACGCCTGTAATCAAGGAGTGAAATTCCGAGCATCATGAGCATTCCAGAACCGCCCCAAATAATCTGTTTTAAATATTCAGAAGAAACATTCTCGCCGTCTGAGTTGATACCCGAAGAATAAATAAAAAGAATACCGAATGTAACGAGAGCCGCAACGCAAAAAAAGAGAATAAAATCAAAAAATTGCAGGAATTTAAAATTCAATTTCATCTAATTTTCCTTTACTCCTGGCGGACACCTGTATGTTTTCTAGACCGAATTACATCACGAACATTTGCCGGAAGAGCCTGAACTGCTTCTTCATAAGACTGATTGGCAAAAATTCCCTGAAAAATTATATTTGTCGCATATGGTGCCCACCATTCCCATTCATTTGCAGCCTCAACAAGCACGACGACAACGACCTGCTCTTCTACAGGCGCATTGAAAGGAGCATAACAAGCCATCCATGAATGCCAGTGGTCAAGGGAACCGACCTCAGCAGTACCGGTTTTTCCGGCAATCTGAACGACCTTGTTGTTAAGAGGAAAGGCCGGGGTTCCGTCTGTGATTGTATAACGCATCGCATTCTGAACTTCTCGCCAAACTGACTCATCAATATTGGACTCATGCAGAATCTGAGGTTTAACTTCCTCGATTACATCATTTGTAGCCGGATCACGGACTTCCTTTAAAAGGTGCGGACGATAAATCTTGCCCTCATTTGCAACCATTGCGACCATATTTGCAATATGAAGCGGTGTAACAAGAGTATATCCCTGACCGATTGACATATTCATCGTATCTCCGCCAAGCCATTTCTGATGGAAGCGGCGTTCCTTCCATGGAGCCGTAGGAACAAAGCCAGACTGTTGCGCTGGCAAGTCAATATCAAGGCTCTCGCCAAAGCCAAATTCCTTTGCATAGGAAGAAATCTTATCTACGCCCAAAAAATCCCGTCCGACAATCCAATAATAAACGTCACAAGACTGGGCAAGAGCTTCCTTCATATTGAGTTTTCCGTGACCCCATTTCTGGTGACAATGGAATATTCGGTTACCGTAATCAACACGGCCAGAACAATCAATGTCTTTTGCAGAAGAAAAAGCTTTTTCTGCAAGCATTGCCGTAGACATAATGATTTTGAATGTTGAAGCAGGAGGATAAGCCGCATTTACAGCTCGATTTAACAAAGGTTTGTTCGGACTGGTTGCAAGCTTATTATATTGGGCAGAAGCATTGTCATCATTGAAAAGATTCTGGTCATAAAAAGGATAAGAAACCATTGCCAAAACTTCACCGTTACTTGGACGCAAAACTACGGCAGCCCCTACCCGTTCACCAAGAGCCTTTTCTGCAAGCTCCTGAATCCGCATATCAATTGTAAGAACAAGATTTTTACCCATCTGCGGAGGCTCAACAATCGGTGTGTCCGAAAGAATATGTCCACGGACATCGACTGTACGGCTTTCACGGCCTTGTCGCCCCTGCAAAAGCAAATCGTACTGTTTTTCAACGCCAGTTTTTCCAATAATAGATTTATTTGTATAAACACGTCGTTTATCTTTGTCCGTTATGTTATACATAACTTTGACTTCTTCTTTGGTGATGTCACCTACATAACCGACAACATGAGAAATCGAGCCAGTCTCAACATAATTTCGTACAGGCTTACTTCTCCATGAAACACCTGGCAAATCAGTAATATTCTCGGCGATATTAGAAATTGTATTGAAAGTTACATTAGAACGTACTTCAACAGCTGTGTATGAGCGGCGAAGTGAAGGTTCTATTTTACGGTCTATTTCATTTTTTGAGATTCCAAGAAAAACTGCCAGTCGCGAAGTGACAGAATCATAATGACCGGCGGGAATTTCAGCGGGAATTAAATCAACAGCAAAAGAATCCGTATTGATGACCATTGGCATCGAAGCATTTCGGTCAAAGATTTCACCACGCTGAGCATCTATTGTCTTAACCTGACTTGAAATTGTCTGTGACTGTTTTCGATATTGTGCGCCTTCAATAACCTGCAAAGAAAAAAGCCTGAGCACATAAACTGCAAAAATCGCCATGATTATAAAAGCGAAGATTACAACTTTTGCATTCTGTTCAACCGAACCGTTCTCTGTGTTAAAATAATCCTGCATTTACGAAACCTTCTCAGGATCAAGCAAAATCAAATCACTGAAAACACTCAGAAATTTGAAAACTATCGGCGTTAAAATTGAATTCGCAGCAAGCTCAAACAAAAAAGCCTTTGAAAATAGAGAATACGGAACTACGGAATCAGCAAAGAAAACGGAAATAACAAAAATGAGAACGGCCTTCATCAATGTAGCAAAGAATCCAATCAGAATCGGAAGAAAAATTCCTGCCATATTAAGAGTTTTTGTGAAAATTCCCGCAAAATATCCGATTATCGTCCTCAAAAGACTATGAAGCCCAAACGGCGATGCGCTAAGAAAATCAAGGAAAAGACCAGAAACAAACCCAGAAGACACGCCAAAAACCTTTCCATTATTAACAGAAAGATAAAGCGTAATAATAAGAAGAAAATCCGGAACGGCCGGAAGAAAAAGCATATTCGAAAGGATTGCCGTCTCAAAAATCACAAAGCAGAGAAGAATCAAAGCTGAAACTGAAAAAGATTTTAACATTTTCTCCCCTCTTATTTGTTATTTTTTTCGTGCAAATCTGAAACTATGACCATTTCGATGCGCGAGAAATCAATCACCGGCATAACTTTTATAGACAAAGATGAATCATAATCAAGGACTTTAATATCAGAAATGGAACCAATCGGAATATCGCCCATAAAATTTCCGCTTTCACCACTGGTAACAATTAAATCGCCAACCTGAAGCTCATCGAGAACACGCTTTTTGATATAAGCCATATTGAGAGGAGAATCTACGCTTCCATCACCTGTTACAAGGCCAATATCACGTGTGTTCTGGATTCGAGCCGAAACAGAGCATTTTGAGTCATAAATCGGCATAACAAGACTTGTTAGAGCACCTACGGTAACGACTTTGCCGACCAGGCCAACAATACCGCCCTGAATTGCAAGAACCGGCATGTTTTTTCGGATTCCGTGGCGGCTTCCTTTATTGATTGTGAATGCAGAATAAAGACTGTCAGGATTTCGAGAAATAATTTGAGCCGGATAATTCTTTTCTTGAAGGGAGAGTGAAAAGCCCAGCTGTTCCTTAAGTCTTTCATTTTCTTTTTTGATGTCGGTATTGCTGCGCTGAAGGATCTCGTAATTCTTGAGACGTTCAGTAAGCTCTTTGTTTTCCTCACGAAGACGTGCAAGCTCTTTTACGGCATTGAAAGTGTCTCCAATTCCAGATGCTACCGTACTCACGCCTTTTTGTACGGAAGATAAAGCTGTAAAACCTACCTGCTGGAAATTGACGACAAAACCTCCGGAATGAAAAGCCAGCATGATACCGGAAAACACTACAAATCCGATGAGAAGGAATTCTGATAAACCAAATCTGAATGAATGTTTGGAAGCCATTCTGAATCTAAAAATTAGTCGTTAAGATTGTCGTAAATTGCCCTGTCAGAAGACATATCCTTGAACAAATCAAATGCCTGACCAGCACCAAGAGCAACACATTCAAGCGGCTTTTCGACCAAAATGACAGGAACACCAGTTTCTTTTGAAATGAGCTTTGGTAGACCTTTGAGCATACTTCCGCCACCGCTCATAACGATACCGCGCTCAACAATGTCGGCAGCAAGCTCTGAAGGAGTTTCACCCAAAGTGACTTTGATAAGCTCGACGATTTCATTGACTGTTGATTTAAGAGCTTCACGAACCTCAACGCTGTCGATTTCAAGACGACGAGGAAGACCTGTAATTGCGTCGTTACCACGGACTTCCATTTTTTCGATAGCCTTGTCCTTGTCCTGCAAAGCGTTTCCGATCTGAATCTTAAGACGTTCTGCAGTCTGCTGACCGATGCGAAGGTTGTGAACATTGAGGACATATTTCATGATGGCTTCATCGAATTTGTCGCCGCCAACACGGATTGCCTTTGTAACAACCATGCCTCCCAAAGAAATTACAGAAACTTCAGTTGTACCACCGCCGATATCGCAAATCATGTGACCGGCAGGCTCGTTGATTGGAATCTGCGCACCAATTGCAGCGGCAAGAGATTCCTCAATTACGTCAACTTCCTTTGCACCGGCCTTTAATGCCGTTTCGATTACGGCACGACGCTCAACCTGTGTAATGCATGAAGGAATACCGATTTTCATTCGTGTAGACTTAAAAAGCTGGTGACGAGAAATTACTTTTGAGATGAAATATTTAATCATCTTTTCGCAGCTGTCAATGTCAGCAATAACACCGTCTGCCAAAGGACGGATTGCATCGATATTGCCCGGAGTCTTCCAGAGCATACGCTTAGCCTCGGCACCAACAGCCCAAACGTGCTTCGTTCCCTTCTCTACGGCAACAACGGAAGGCTCATCTACGACGATGCCCTTTCCTCGCACATAAATCAATGTATTACATGTACCTAAATCAATTCCTATATCAGTTGAAAAACGGTCAAAGAAACCCATGAAAAAGTCCTCCCAAACTTTTTTATATTATCTATTTTACTTTATTTCTGACATTTTTTTCAATGCAAGCGGATGATTATTCTGTATTCTCAAAGCCTTTCTCCATTCGGAACGAGCTTTGACCATATCACCCTGACTTTCATATATTACACCCAATCCGTATAAAGCGTCAGCAGAATTTTCATTTTTTTCCAAAATAAAATTAAATTCTTTTTCTGCATCCTCAAAATTTTCTCTTTGAAGAGCAATATTCCCCATCAAAAGGTGACTTTTTAGAATAATCTGCTCATCCTTGCAGTTCTGCGAGATTCTGAACAAATATTGCTCCGCGGCGTTATCCTGTCCGACAGCATGATATTGCTCGGCGATTGAAAGAAGAAGAATATCAGACTCGCGAACAAGGAGCGCTTCAGTAAAAGCTGAAATGCTTTCCATGGTCATGCCGAGAGACGCATAGCTCAAGCCAAGCAGCTCAGGAATATCATCCGCCTTATATCCGTCTTTTTTGGCTTTTAAAAGATAGTAAATTACCAAATCCGCGTAGTAATAATAAGATGAATGAAAATCTTTGTAAAAATATGCTTTTCCGAGCATGTACTCAATCTGCGAGACAGCTCCGAATTTTGCCCCTTGCAACGCAATGCGAAGAGAATTTATTGCTTCATCAAGATATGAAAGCGACTGAACGACATCTGAGCTGGAAACTGCAAGAAAAAAAGCTGAATATCCGTTATATGTACGTGCAGTTATATTAAAAGGAGATTTGTAAAGAATTGCGGAACTTATGTCGTAAACCTGCTGATAATCATAAACCTTCCATTTTGACTTTAAGTTTATGATTGAATTTCCGTTGTTGATTTTTGAATCAATTGCTCTGTAAGCAAAAAAAACACCGACGGAGACAGTGACGGCAACAAAAATACAAATTAGGAGTTTTTTTAAGAAATGGCTCTTTTTTTTAAAGATCTCTCTTGTTTGCAAAGCCTTTAATTTCATTGTCCCCGTTCCACCCAATATAAAAAAACAGAAAAGATAATAAGCCGGGTTCTGTCCTGCACTTTTCAAAAGAAAGAAAAGCACGCATAACCATCTATCCGAAACTTTTGTTGCCAAAAGCCTTTAGCAGCCTACCCGCAGCCAATAGTCCGGAAAACCTGACTGCTACTTGGCCTTGCTCCAAACGAGGTTTACCCTGCCTGCCCTGTCACCAGAACAGCGGTGAGCTCTTACCTCACCTTTTCACCCTTACCCGAAGGCGGTATATTTTCTGTGGCACTTTCTGTCAGAAAAAAGGCTTATGCTGCTGATCTTTCAACCAACCAACAAGTTCCCCTTTCTGCCCGGTTATTACCCGGCGATTTTTCCGGTGGAGCCCGGACTTTCCTCACCCAAGACCGCTATCATAAGCGGGTCAGGCACGGTTATATCTTTTCTGAAATTTTCGCATAATTATTATGACGATTTAGTCATCAAAGGCCATTGTTTTTTCGTCATCGAGATTGTTCTCGTTATCGCCATCCTCAACTTCATCGTCTTCACGCTCATCAGCGAATTCATCTTCGAAGTCTGCAAGGCTACCTGTCTCTTCAAGAGTTGAATAATCCTCAACCTCTCCCTCTTCAACTTCCTGATAGAAGAGAATTCGAGAGCAGTACGGACAGAACAAAATCTTCTCACCATCACGAACTTCATTTGCAAACTGACCTGGAAGAATCATCTGGCAGCCAGTGCAGACACCGTTACGAACGGCAACGATACCCTGAGAATTGCGCTGGATGATACGCTGGAATTTATAAACGATTTCCTGATTGAGACCAGGAGTAAGCTCCTGTTCTTTTTTGCTCAAATCTTCGAGCTGATTTTTATAATCCTGAATCTGCTGAGAAAGGGCATCTTTGCTGGAATTAAGATCGTCTTCCTGAGCCTTAATCATGGCCTCATCTGCTTTGAGAGACTCATTGAGCTCGGCAAGCTTTTTCTCCTCTCGGAGCAAATCTTTACGAACAGCTGCTTCTTTTTCTGTAGCCTCGGAAATCTGCTTGTCAAGAGCTTCATATTCACGATGAGAAGTGATTGAATCCATGCTCTTTTCGCCAGACTCACGTGAAGCCTCTGCCTCTGAAAGCTCGCGTTTAAGATGCTCTACAACAGCACGAACTTCTTCATAGCTCTTATTTTTTTCGATATATTCTTTTTTGAGACGTGCAAGAAGCTCGTCCTGAGAATCAAGCTGTTTTGGGGAAGCATCAATCTTTTTTTCAAGATCATATTTTTCTACCAAAACGTCCTGAAGAGATTTAAGTTTGTCGAAAACTTCTGTCATTTCCATGTTAAAAGACCTCAAAACTCAGAATTCTAAAAATTTAGAAATTTCTGTTAATGTATCACAAAAGTATATAAAAAATAGCCGTTTATGTCTATCATACACGGCTATTTATATCAGATTTTACATCTCGATGTAATCACGGAGACCGCTTGCACGTCTCGGGTGTCGGAGTCTTCGGAGTGCTTTCGCCTCAATCTGTCTGATTCGTTCTCGAGTTACATTGAAATACAAACCGACTTCTTCCAATGTAAGGCTGTATCCGTCATCAAGACCGAACCGCATTTTAAGAACTTCCTGTTCACGCGACGGCAATGTGTTAAGGACCGACCTGAGCTGCTCCTGCAAAAGCGTGTAAGCAGTCTGATTTGCCGGATTCTCAACATCCTTATCCTCGATAAAATCTCCGAGCTGAGAATCCTCTTCCTCACCGATTGGTGTCTCCAAAGAAATTGGTTCACGGGCAACATTCTTGACCTGCTTGACACGTGTAACAGGCCAGCCAAGCTGCTGTGCAATCTCTTCATCGGTTGGTTCGCGACCAAGCTTCTGCATGAGCTGACGCCCCTCACGGACAACCTTGTTGATCTGCTCGATCATATGGACAGGAACTCGGATTGTGCGCGCCTGATCAGAAATTGAGCGTGTAATTGCCTGGCGAATCCACCATGTAGCGTAAGTCGAAAATTTATACCCTTTCCGGTATTCGAATTTCTCAACTGCCTTGATAAGTCCAATATTTCCTTCCTGAACCAAATCAAAGAACTGCAAACCACGGTTAGTGTATTTTTTGGCAATTGAAACGACAAGACGAAGGTTGGCATTAATCAGCTTGTTCTTTGCTTTTTCAAGCATTTTTCGGCCACGCTCGATCTCATCAGCCATCGTGAGGATTTCCTCAACATTATTCTCAAAATCGTACTCCATTCGGCGAAGCTTACGATCAATCTTTTGAATCTGAGTATAAATATCGCGGATTTCGTCACTTTTGAGCCCAAGCTCATTTTCAAGCTTGAGAGCCTCTGAATGAATAGCAAGGCGACGTCCAAGACTTCGGAGTTCTGCCGGATTTGAAATACGGAGCTCCTTCATTTTATGCTCTTGTTTGTGACGGAACTCGCTTATTTTCTGAGTTGCCTCAACAAATTTCGCACTGAATTTATCGATTTCTTCTGACTGAATATCAATTTTCTGCAATTCTGGAAGAATTTTTGTGCGAAGCTCAAGAATCTGCTCATTCTCAAAGATTTCACGCGATTGGTTAGCCTCAAAGAGTTGTTTTTTGAGGTTCATATAAATCTTCATGTTCTCTTTGCAAGCTTTAAGATTTTCACCATAGTAGCTCTTGAGACGACGTTTTTCTGCCTGAGCCTCATTGATTTCTTTGCGGGCCTTTCCAGGTTCATGAGGATCAATCTTGGCAAATGCCTTCTGACAGATTGCGAAGAATTCTGGAATCATCATTCCGGATCTTTTGATTACATCCTTAATAATGTTCTCACCCTCTTCCATCTGCTTAGAATATGTAACTTCCTGCTCAGCTGTAAGAAGTTTTTCTTTGCCGATTTCACGAAGATAAAGACGGATTGGATCATCGACATTAGAATCTTTGTCGCCGTTCACAAGCCGTGCCGCAGCCAGCTCGTCATCGGTCGCACCTACCTCATCCGCATCCTCATCGTCGAGCAAATCTTCATCATCCGCATCGGCGTCTTCGTCCAGGTCAGTATCCTCTTCCATGACCTGAATGTTGTTCTGGGTTAAAAGTTGAAGCACATCTTCCATTTTTGGTGAATTAACAAAATCCTGACCAAGAATCTCATTAATCTCATCCCAAGAAACGATCTGCTTATCCTTAGCATACTCTAAAAGTTTTTCAACTTTAGGATCCAGCTCCTGATCCATATTCCAGTCCTTTATTATTAATTTTTTCGTCAATAAGCTTTTTTTGCTCGAAAAGCCTTGTCATCAATTCTTGATTTGCAGGAATGCTAAGCTGCCCCTGCAAAGAGTTCATTTGCTGGAGTATCGCTTTTCGCTTTCGTTTGAGGCTGTTAATTTGCAGCCGCTCCACGCTCTCCGCAACAGACTGCGCCGTACACTGAGAAAATTCCCCTCTGGAAACAGACTCAGTAATTTTCTGCTTGATGCCGTCATGATTGCAATGATTTAGCACGGAAACAAAAGACAAATCCCCCGACTCGTAACACTCCTTAAGAACAGAAAACAAAGTTCTCGCAAAAGGGTTCTCAAAATCGCCTTCGGTCAAACGACTCCGCATCAGTTCAAACTGATTTGTATCGGACAAAACTGCCAGGACAGCCCTGAATTCCGAATTGACGATAACATCATCCGAAACAGGCTTCTGGTTATCCGTATTTATGCTTAGAGTTCGTTTTTTTACATCTTCACGATTATTAAAATCCCTTTTTACCGCCTCGAGGGAGATATTTAGAGTCTGCCCCAAGAGCTCCAGACTTGATTCCTTCTGTATATCGGTCTGTAACGCATCAATGTAAGGGAAAAATTCAAGCGCAAACTTAGCCTTTCCCTCCGGAGTATCCTTTTGGTACTTTTGCGACAGAAAACTCAACAGATAATCACTATCTAATATAGCGGAATTAACTTCATTCGTCAAGGCATCCGCACCGAAATTCACCATAATTTCTGCAGGATCTTTTGCATTATGCAGGCGAATTATTTTTACAGTAAGCCCTTGCCGCCGGCACATCAAGATTGCACGCCATGTCGCTTTTTGCCCCGCTCCGTCAGAATCAAAGGAAAGAAGGATCGTATCGGCAAAACCGCGCACGATTTTTATCTGATCATCCGTGAGAGCAGTCCCCAAAGGGGCAACAGCGTAAGTGATTCCGCACTGATGATAGGCGATGCAATCCATGTAGCCCTCACAGAAAATCACTTTTTTATTCTCTCGGATCGAATTCTTTGCAAAATTGAAGGCATACAAAGTCTCGCCCTTCTGATACTGAATCAAGTCACCGGAATTGAGGTACTTCGGAGATTTTTCCGGGTCGCCGCGCAAAAAACGCCCGCCAAAAGCCACAGCCTGCCCGCGCCTGTCAAAAATCGGGAACATAAGCCGGTCGGAGAAAAAAGCTATGTCAGGATACTTTTTGCTGAACAGACCTGACTTCGCAAGGAATTCATCACTGAAATTTTTAGATTTAAGGAAACGCTTAAGCCAGCTCCTGTCCGCAGGGGAATATCCGAGCTTGAATTTTTCAATCGTCTCCATTGAGATTCCGCGCTTGGTGATATATTCCAGTGCGAATTTTCCCGCATCAGTCTTTAAAAGACCGTAGTGAAACATATCAGCCACACGGTTATACAAGTCGATATAAAGTTCCTTTGAATTGTCAGGCTTATCGGCCTTAGGAACAAAATTGTTCGAATATTTTACCTCGACATTAAATTTTTTGGCCAGGATTTTCACGGCCTCAGGGAAACGGACTTTTTCCATCTCCATGACGAAATTTATCGCCCCTCCGCCCGCATGACAACCGAAACAATAATACATACGCTTTTCGGGGGTCACGCAGAAAGATGGCGTTTTTTCATGATGGAAAGGACAGCAGCCCCACCACTGATTTCCGCGATTTTCGAGCTGGACATAATCGCTCACAACGGAAACGATGTCCGCCTGAGAAGAAACGTTATCAATTGTCTCCTGAGAAATAATTCCTTCCATCAGCTAGTTGCTTCCAGATTTTTTGGTTTTGAACTGAGTCCCGGCCTTAACGTGAGCGTTGAAAGATTTTGAGAAAGTATGTTTTCCAGCAGAAGAATCAGTGAGCGTGAAGTAAAAATAATCAGTTTTTGCAGGTTCTGCCGCCGCACGGAGGGCAACAAGCCCAGGATTCGAAATAGGTGTTGGAGGAAGAGCCGCCCATTTATAAGTGTTATACGGGCTGTCAATCTTGAGGTCATCGTAAGTGATTACATCAGGATGCGGCTTTCCTTGAATTTCTGTGATTATATATTCGATTGTGGCGCAAGAATAAAGCCCTGCCCCAGCCTCAATACGATTTCTAAAAACGCTCGCGATGAGCGGAGCCTCATCAGCAACACGGTACTCACGCTCAATGATAGAAGCAAGAACAAGAGTTTCATAAAACGAAGCCGGGGACTTTCCTGAATAATACGGGATACCGGACACCTTATCAAAGAATGACTCAACCATAATCTCAAGGACATCACCAGCCTTCATACCTGGGGCAAAAAAATATGTGTCCGGAAAAAGAAAGCCCTCAAAAGTTTCCGCGGGAATTGAATATTTTTCGAGAAGGGCCGCATCACAGGCCGCCGCAACAAAATCACCAGCCTGACAAATTTCATTATTTTCAAGGATTGAAGCGATTTTACGCACCGTCAGCCCCTCAGGAATAACAACCCGTGTATAATCCTGAAGCCCAGATTCGAGCAAATCCATAATTTCAAGCGCGCCCATCGAAGAATTGACATTGTAATATCCTGATTTCATTACAGGAACAGTTTTTCGGAATGAAAGAAAAGGAAAGCGGGCTGCGATATAAAAAGCTCTGTCAGATCGAATCAAGCCGTTGTCAACAAGAATCTCACCAATTCTGGAAATACTTACACCCGAAGGAATCTCAAGCCTAACCTGTTTTGCACTGGCTTTTGAATCTGGCGCCGCCAGCGACAACCTGAATGCCAAAAAACATGCCAGAAAAGCAAGAATCACACAGCCAAAACAAGAAAAAATGAATGAGAAAAATTTATTTTTTTTAGATTTGTTTTTTTTCATGAGTAGAAAGCCTCTGCCTCATCAATGGACATGGAATTATACATAACCCTCTCGATTTTGGCAGAAAAATCAAGCAATTCGTCCGGAATATGCTCCTGATTCTTCCTGAGAAAACGCGCAAGAACTCGAACCTCACGCTCCGTAAACTGATAGTCAAAAAACACTGGAGTTTCGTTGTGAACTGAATCGCCCGTCATATATCCAGCACTGTTCCTTCACGAGCAAGATCTATCTCCAGCGAATCACCAGAGACATAATTGGCGTACCATTTTGCAGACTCAAGAATTGTATTCAGCTTGCGGTCATCATAAGTGGGCTCATGATGGAACATAAACATCTTTTTAACCTTCCATGCAGCAGCAAAATCGATTGCATAACAAAAAGCAGAATGCCCCCAGTTCACCTTTCGCAAAGCTTCTTCGACGGTGTATTGAGAATCAATAAGCATGACATCAGCATTCTCAAAGATTTTCGCACGCTCTTCTGTATTGGCAAAATCCTTTGAGCCAAGCTCAATATATGAGACATTCTTACGCACGTAACCTCGGCATCACCAATATTCAGTATCTGCCCCGGCTTAATTACATGAAAATTAAAATGCTTTTCGATTGCAGAAAAATCAACAGGATAAAACGGAGCGACCATCTGCTTTGCAAGATATTCCTTCATGTCTGCAAAAGGCGAATACACATCAAAAATCACATTCGGATTGTACGAGCTGTCAAAAAACGGGAGCCCCTGAATATGATCCCAATGGAAGTGCGACATAAAAAGATGATAATGCTTGTCAGCCGGAAGATCCGAAAACTTACCCATAACGCGCATACCAGAACCAGCATCAAAAATAAGCTTAACACCGTCTTTTAATGTTGTCTCAACACAGGGGGTATTGCCGCCAACAGTACCAGAAATCCACCACGGCAAATCATTTATAAATTTTTCTTTTGACTCTTCAGACGCAATATCCTCAGGCTTGATACGCTGCAAAGCCGCTATAAGTTTCATTTTAACCTGCTGAGCTGATAATGGAGTCGGTATCGACCCTCTCACTCCCCAAAATTGTATATTCACCGATGACCCCATACATTCTTAAAAACAAGAACAATACTTAAATAGTATAATCCTATAACAATCGTTTGTCAAAGAGTAATACACACATGAAAAAAAATTAAAAATTCTAGATATGAAAAATTAGAGATAAAAGAGATTTTGGAAATAAAAAAAGCTTCTAGCATTTACTAGAAGCTTTTCAGCGGCAGAAGGGAGTCGAACCCTCGTCATCAGCTTGGAAGGCTGAGATAATGAGCCGTTATATGACTGCCGCAAGAAGTGCCAGCGATTGGAATCGGACCAACGACAGGCAGATTTTCAGTCTGCTGCTCTACCAACTGAGCTACACCGGCTTGTTGTCTCGTGACGTTGACTAATATATACCTACGCAAAAAAAATGTCAACAGATTTTCAAAAAAAATTTGCATTTTTTTTGATTTTTTTTATCAGGTATTTTTGGCCACGATATTTCTTGCTACTGTAAGGAGTTTTTCTTTTTCGTTCATTTCTGGATCATCTAAGACGCACTGAAAAAGTTCGTTAAGAATGAAACCTAATTTCTTTCCGGCTGGAATACCGGCGTTAATGAGGTCATTCCCGTTTACCGCAAGATCCTTCAGAGAGAGAGCCGTTTGTCGTGATTGAATTTTTCTGATTCTTTCGCGGAGAATGAAAAGTTTCTGCACGCCGTCATTCATCGGGTCAACTTTGTATCTGTGCATTCCGTAAATGTCGGCGATGCGGAGTGAAAACAAGTCTTCTACGCATTCAGGCTTTACCCTCACCAAAAATCTTCTTACGGCGGCGTCGCTCCAGTTTTCCTCAAAAAAGAACATGTGCTGTTCGATAAGGTGCGTGACCTGATTTATTACGCTGTTTGGGAATTTCAGCCGGATGAGGATTTCTTTTGTTGTTTTTGACGAATATCGTTCGTGCCCATGAAAATGAATCTGCTCTACAAAACAACCTGAGCCTTTGGGATATTCAAGCTTTTCGATTACTTTCGCTTCTTTTTTGCCTATGTCGTGGAAAAGTGCGGCGAGCCTTACAATTTCGTTTTCTCGTGGTGCGCCGTCGCAAGCATAGAGATTATGGTCGAGCACATCAAATTCATGGAAGCCGCGCATGTCCGCCTGCTCACACCCCCGACAATCTGCAAGCTCCGGGATAAATGCTTTTAAAATTCCGGTTTTTTCCATTCGGTGCAAGGCTAACGATGGTTCTTCGGAACGCAAAATTTTCTCAAATTCATCACGGAAACGCTCCATCGAAATGGATTTAATTTTTTCCTGAACTTCCGGTAGTTTGATTGCCTCGTAAGTACCCTTTTCAATTTCAAAATTGAGCTGGCTTGAAAATCTGATTGCTCTGATCGGGCGAAGTCCGTCTTCAAGAAATCTGTCTCGGGCATTTCCTACCGTCCGTATGGTCTTTGACTTTATATCTTTTCGCCCTTCAAACGGGTCTATTATTGTTCCATCGGCAAGGGAAGCTGCAATTGCGTTCATCGTAAAGTCTCGTCGTGAGAGATCGTCTTCAAGCGTGGCGTCAAAACTTACGTTGTCAGGGTGCCTTCCGTCCGAGTATCCTGATTCGCTTCTGAATGTGGTTGCTTCGATTTCAGCGCCCATAAAATGAATTGTGACTGTTCCGTGGGCAATCCCCGTTGGAATTACGCGATGGAAGATTTTAATCATTTGTTCCGGAGTTGCGTTTGTGGTTACATCCCAGTCGCTGGCTTTTTTGCCAAGAAGCACGTCGCGAACAGCTCCGCCGACAAGATAAGCCTCAAATCCGTTCTTTGCAAATATTTCGTTTAGTTTTTTGAGAGTTTCTGGAATTTTTATGGATTTCATGAAAAATATTATATCAGAAAGAAATGCCTTCTGAAAGAAGATTTATCGTGAGGGAAAACAGTGAGATCGAGATGCCTGCGGCTAAGACAAGAATGTATATGATGAGGTGAAGCAGCATCCTGAATTTTTTGCTTTTTACAAGGTAGAAAATACATTCAAGGCTTGATATACCCGAAAAAAAACTGAGGGCGATCGCGTTGACACTGATAATCTGAAGAATCAGCTTGAGGTTTGAGTCCAGAAAGGCCTGCTGGTTACCAGTGAGAAAAAAGATTATCGTTGCAATCAAAGTGAGCGACAGAAAGACCGTAGCCCTGCGGCAAAGCCTTAGGAGAGGCGGAAGCCTTCGTGTTTTTTTTGCTTCCTCAGGCTCTGGCAGAGGTTCAAGCTCTGCGATTTCTTCGAGTTCTGCCTCTTTTTCCATGTTTTCTTGAATTACCTTTTGTAAAAAGATATAATTTCAGATATTCTATCAAAAAAATCATTCATAAAAAAGGTGTCGCCACTTTATAAAGGGAGAAAATATGTCACAAAGACTTTTTGCGATCCGGGGTGCTACGGGTGCGGAGAATAATTCGGAGTCAATTATTAAAAATGTATGCGAAATGTGCCTTAAACTTTTTGCAGAGAACAAGCTTGTCCAGAAGGATTTCGTCTCGATTCAGTTCACAATCACCGAAGACTTGAATGTCATGAACCCTGCGATGGCCCTCCGAAAGGGTCAGGATGAATTCGACGTGTCTCAAATTCCGCTATTCAGCTCACAGGAAGCTAAAGTCGTGGGTTCTCCAGAAAAAATGGTCCGCGTTCTTGTCACGGCTTATATGGACGAAAATGCGAAGCCTGTTCATGTTTATATCAACGGTGGTGAAAAACTCCGTCCGGATTTTGCAAGAAAATAAGTCCGATAAAAAAAATAAAAAAAAAATGCAAAAAAAATGTTTTCACCTATTGACATTTTTTTTGCTGTCAGATAATATCTAATCATTCCGAAACGACAACGTTCGGTACTAAAAAAAGATGCTGCTTTAGCTCAGTTGGTAGAGCACGTGATTTGTAATCTCGGGGTCGTGGGTCCAAGTCCTACAAGCAGCTTAGCCGAAAGGCAAAATGGGGAGTTCGCATAGCGGCAATTGCGGCGGACTGTAAATCCGCTCCCTTTCGGGTTCGGGGGTCCGAGTCCCTCACTCCCCACTAAACGGTCTTGATTCAGTTCAAGGCCGTTTTTTTTATTTCATACAAATTCCTTTCAGACTCCTTCAGACAAAAGTTTCAAAACGTTTTAATTGTTTTTCTTGCGAAATCGCATTTTATGCACGATAATTAATTATAGACTTATTTTTTTATCGATATGGAACTTTCAGAATCATCTATCGAAAACGAGATTGAATTCGCAATGTACTCAGCCCTTGAAGCCACAATCAGCGCAAACGTGGATCAGGAAGTTGCCGCTAAAGGCGGAAGTCTTCCATTCCCCAAAGAAGTTCTTGTCAACAAAATTATTCAAAAAAACATAGACGAGCTAGAGGCGAACCTTTACATAACACGCGGGAAAGACGGAAAAATATACCTTGCAGGCGGATGGCTCATGCGCCCGCTTTTGCACGAAGGCAAAATGATCACAACAATGGACTACATCAAAAAAGCCGTAGACTGCACGAACGTAGTCTTCGTTCCGAACAAAACCGGAGCTGAATTAAGAGCAGAGCTCTGGAAAGACTAAAAGGACAAAAAAAAGAGCCGCCTTTTAAAAGACAGCCCTCTTTGAACAAATATTTTTATTTTTTTTCGATAAAATCACGTTTCTCAAGGTAATCAAGAATCATCTCGACAATCATTTCTGGAGTGCGGGTAGCCGTATCAATCTTGAGATCGGCGAATTCGTACTCATTGTTGTCAATCTGATAAAGCTTCATGTAGCGCGCGCTGTCCTCACGGTCACGCATTGCGGTGAAGTCCTTGATTTGCTGCAAGTCCCCGCCCTCACGGTTGAGGATTCTCTTTGCGCGGGTGTCGTCGCTTGCGATGAGATAAACCTTCACATCAGCTTCTTTGAGCATCCAGATTGCAAGCCGGCTGCCTAGAACGCAAGACTCGGCCTGAGCAAGGGCAACCTGATGCGTGTCAACGGCGACATCATAGCTGTCATCATTCTTTGCGTTTTCAATTACCTGAGCAAGAGTAAGCCCCTTTTCTGCCGCAAGCTGGCGGAAAGTGTAATTTATAAGCTTGATTCCGAGCTTTTCCGCAAGCATTGTAGAAACAGTTGTGTTACCGCAGCCCGACTTCCCGGAAATGGCCACCCGAAGTTCTTTTTTAAGTTTGTATTCCGACATAATTTCTCCTTTTTTATAAAAATTCCTCACGGAGGGCACAGAGTCCACAGAGGGAATTCAGATTTCATCCACAGATTTTATATATTTTTTAACCACAAATTACACAGATGTCACAGATTATGTATTTTTCTTTCTTTTGCGAGTCGCTTCCCCAAATACGGATAAGTTCCGACAAAATTTTCAATCTGTGTAATCGGTGTAATCTGTGATTCCCTCTACTCCACGTTTTTGCTCTGCTCACGGATGTTTTCGAGCGCATCTTTGGCATTTACTACCATTGCACCCACCTCAGTGAACTGATTCTTGCTTCCGATTGTGTTGATTTCGCGGTTCGCTTCCTGACAAATGAAGTCAATTCGCTTGCCGGGAACTGGATTCTCGCTGAACTCCTTGCGAAGGGCGGCCAGATGGCTGTGCAGGCGGATAATTTCCTCGTTGATTGTGTAGCGGACCATCATCGCGGCAACTTCGGTCATGATGCGGTTTTCGTCAACATTATCGCCCAGAAGCTCCTTGAATCTGGTCGTAATCTGCTCGCGGAACTTCTCTTCCATTTTTGGCTGCCACTCCTTGAAGAAAGCGGCACAGGAATCAAGGACATCAAGCTTTGAAAGAAGGTCTTTTTTGAGGTTCTCACCTTCCCGCTTACGGTCAAAGACAAACTGCTCAAAAACTTCGTTAAAGACTCCCTCAATCTTTGCCCAGTAAGAGTCAGCGTCGTATTCATGCGTGATGTTGAGGACACCTTCCTGCCCCACGATGAGCGAAAGCGGAATATCCTCAGACCTTCGCCCAAGGCTCACGGCAATCTGAGAGATAGCCTCGGCATACATCTTAGCCGCCTGAGGATCTGCCGTGACTTTTGCCGTTGAGGCCATGTCCTTTACACGTATTGTGACGTCAACCTTTCCGCGCACGATTTTATCAGAGATGATTTTTCGCACCCGAGACTCAAGCGGATTGAGAAAATACGGAAGATTTATGTTCAAATCAAGGAAGCGGTTGTTCACCGATTTGATTTCAACGCTAATCTGAGTATCATCAACAACGGATTCCTTGAACCCGTAACCTGTCATGCTGTTCATATAAGCAAACTCCAAAAAATTAACCACAGATTACACAGATGCCACAGATTATATATATCCGAGTTGAAAGACTTCCGCACCATACGAAAATCTTTCATATACGAGAGATATAATCCTTTTAATCTGTGTAATCTGTGGTTTCCTATATCTCCATGTTCATCACGTGGCGCACTTCAAGAAGCGTTTTGCTTGCGATTTCACGGGCTTTCTCAACGCCTTCGTTCAGGACTTTTTTGATAAGCTCAGGCTGCTTCTCAAGCTCGGCTCGTTTTGTGCGCAACGGCCTCAAATGCTCGTTCAAAGCCTCTGTGAGCGTGTTCTTGAGCATTCCGCCGCCACCGTCACCGATTCGCTCGGCGATAGCCTCCGGGGTCTCGTCAGTACAAAGGGAAATAATGCGCAAGAGGTTTGCAACTTCCGGGCGGTTTACAGGATCGTAAGTGATGTGCCTGTCCTGGTCAGTCTTTGCCTTTTTGATAGCCTTTGCAGTCTCGTCGTCCGTAGCAGAAAGCATGATAGTGTTTCCGAGCGACTTTGACATTTTTGCGCTTCCGTCAAGGCCCATAATCATCGGAGTCTTTGAAAGAAGGGCGTGCGGCTCAGGGAAAATCGGCTCGATGCCCTTGCAGAATTTGTTGTTGAAGCGGCGTGCAATCTGGCGCGCAATCTCAAGATGCGGAAGCTGATCCTTTCCGACAGGAACAACATTTCCTTTGCAGAAAAGGATATCCACAGCCTGATGAACAGGATAAGTGTACATGCCTGCGTTGAGCGGGATTGAAGACTTGGCCATCTCGTCCTTTACGGTCGGGTTTCGGTCAAGGTCACTCTTCGTTACGAGCGTGAGGAAAGGAACCATAAGCTGGTTAGCCTCAGGAACATGACTGTGCGGATAAATGCACACATTCTCGCCCGGCTCAATTCCAGCCGCAAGATAGTCATCCGCAATCAAAATCATCGTTGGAACGCCAAGTTTTGAAAGGCGGACGCGGTTTTTGAGCGAGCCGAAGTAATGCCCGATGTGAAGGCGGCCAGTCGGTCGGTCACCGGTCAAAACACGGTATTTTTTGGGATTCTGGGCAATGTCTGCCTCGATTTTTTCGCTCATTCTCATGGCTTCAGCCAGGATTTTATCTGCATTTGTTTCTAATTCTTCTGACATAAATTCCTCTTTTAAAAACTTCCGAAATTATATCAGAATCGGGTGCTTTTATCTATAAGAATTTTATGGCGCGAATCAACTTGCTACGGGCTATCCGCGGTTCCGCTGTTCGCTTCATTCACGGCGGTTTCGACTCCGCTCAACCACCGTGAACGGCTTCGTCGCCGCTACTATCCCGCGCGGCATTTTCTTTTAAAACAAAAATTCACTCGCTTAAAAAAAAACTTCTCATTATAATTTCCAGTCATGAAAAAACTTGCTTCAATCGAAAAATTAGAAAACTGGATAGATTCATACCTCAACTTCGAGAAAACCCCAAAAAAGAACATTTTCTGGCTGGACACAATGCGCTTCTTCTGCGAGAAATTCGGTCAGCCACAGGATTTCGCCCCCTGCTTCCATGTCGCGGGCAGCAAAGGAAAAGGCTCTGTCTCAACCTTCATCGCATCAATCCTCGACGAGGCCGGCTACAAAACAGGCCTTTACACTTCCCCTCATATCCTTGATTTTATCGAGCGGGTCTCAAGCCCAAACGGCCCCTTTGAGGAAGAAGCTTACAACCGCGCCGTCGAAGAAATCATGAGCGGAGTCAAGTCGATTCCGACCGAGGAGCTTCCGGGGCAGCGCCCTATAACCTGGTTCGAGCTTGTCACGCTTTTTTCATTCTTGGTTTTCCGACAGGCAAAAGTAGACTGGTCCGTTTTTGAAGTGGGCCTTGGCGGACGGCTCGACTCAACGAATGTCGTCAACCCAAAGGTTTCGGTTATCACGCCGATTGAACTGGAGCACACGGAGTTTTTAGGAGATACGCTTGAAAAAATTGCGTTTGAAAAAGGCGGAATCATAAAGAAAAACACGCCCGTCGTAATTGCCCGCCAACGACCGGAAGTTCGTAAAGTTTTTGAAAAAATAGCGTCTGAAAAGCATGCCAGGGCAATTTTCGTGGAAGATGCAATTCAGAATCTAAGTTTCGAGATAAAAAACATATCAAAGTGTATAAAAAATAACACTAATATAACTATCGGTAGTCAAAATTTTAAAGAAGATGGTATAAAAAATCATACAATCTCACAAAAAAATAAAAACATTTCACTAATGAATGTTAGTTTTTCTTCAAATATCTTCAAAAAACCTATACAAACAGGTACTCTATTGATTGGTCACTTCCAGGCAGAGAATGCCGCGCTTGCAGCCCTTGCTGTAAAAATAGCCCTGCCGAACATTAGTGAGGATGCAATCGAGCGAGGTCTGGCAAAAGCCAAGCTTCCCGCCCGTTTTGAAATCGTTCAGAATCCGAAAGGCTTTGAAAACATTCCCTTCCTCGTGATGGACGGAGCGCACACAGTCAACAGCGTCCGATTCACTATGGAAACACTTAGCCTGGTTTTCGGAAAAACTGACGGTCGTAAGGAATCTGAAAATCAATTTTCAAAAAAAACTGACGGTCGTTCACAAAATATCACAGTGGCAAGAACGCTCCTTTTCGCTTGTGCCGCAGACAAAGATGCGAAGGACATTGCCCCGCTTTTTAAAAATCAGTTTGAGTCGGTATTTTTGACAAAACCCGGAAACGTAAAACAATCAGATTTGGAAAGACTCGCAGACGCTTTTGACAAGGCAGAAATTCCTTACGACCTCAACGAAGATTTTGAAACGCAGATAAAAAAAGCGTTCGAACATGCGAACGCTCATAAATCGATTTTGCTTGTGACAGGTTCATTCTACCTGATTGCTGAAGTAAAGAAATTCCTAAGGTAATAAGGCAGCCACACAGATTCGAAATTGCTACGCAATTTCACTATAAAAAATCCTATCTTTCCCTTGATTTTCCGTAGGAAAATCTAATCCGTGTGGCAAGCTTTACCCAATGTACACTCTAGGGACTCTTTTTGAGATTCCGCAGGTAATCTCGTAGGAAATCGTGTTTGTCGCCCGGGCGATTTCCTCGGCACTCTGCAAAGCCCCGCTTTCAGCAGGTCCGAAAATCACGGCCTCATCCCAACGTTTGACTTCGCTTTCTTTTCCCAAATCAATCATGCACTGATCCATGCAGATCCGGCCTCGGACAGGATACGGCTTTCCGCCAATCGCAACTTTTAGACCGCCGCCTTCCCTGCCCTCATTCGTCTGATTGAACCTTCGGAAAAGACCGTCGTCATATCCAATCGGAAGAACTCCGATGTCGGTCTCACGCGAACTTGTCCAGGTACGTCCATAAGAAACTGAATGTCCTACGCCGAATTTTCTGATTGAGACAACTTTTGAGACAAGAGCCATCACAGGTTTGAGTTCAATATCCTCACCTTTTTTTTCAAAATATTCTTTTGTCAAATCACCAGGATAATAACCGTAGCAGATGATTCCGGGACGGCACATATCGAGGTGCATTTCGGGATTATTGAGCGTGAGAGGTGAATTTGCGCAATGACGGATTCCGGGATTAATTCCAAGTTTTTTTACCTGCTCGCACGCAAAGCAGAAACGCTCGAACTGTTTTTTTGTGTATTCGATGTCGTCAGCATCAAGTGAATCTCCGACAGAAAAATGAGTGCACATTCCGCCAAGTTTCAGAACCTTTGTGTCCTCAATCATCCTGGCAAAAAACGGAGCTTCTTCTGGCAGGCAGCCAATCCGCCCCATTCCAGTGTCCACAGCAAGATGAACCGGGAAATTCTTTTTGCCCAGCCTTAGGCAGGAAACCGCGATTCCCGTGATATATTCCTCGTCAAAGGCAAGCGGAGTCAAATCATTCTGAACCAAATCGTCCATTTCATCTGGAGAACAAAGGCTCAGGACAAGAATCGGACAAGTAATACCGGCCTCACGAAGCTGGATTCCTTCGCTGATGGCAGCCACGGCAAAATAGTCCGTTCCGCACTCAATCGCAGCTTTTGCACACTCCACTGCTCCATGACCATAAGCGTCGGCCTTAATCGCAACGCACATTTTTGATGAAGGATTTATTTTTGAGCGGATAACTTTAAGATTATGCCGAAAATTTTCCATGTAGATTTTAGCAATTGTAGGTCTCATGAAATATATTCTATAGAAGCAAGATTTTTTGTGCAACTAAGATTTTTATCTTGTGAAATATTTGAGTTTTCTATATAATTATTTGTTAATAAAAATACTTTATAGAGAAACAAAAAAGTTCTGGACCAAAATCAATTTTAGTGTCCTTATAGGAGATGTTTTATGAAATCAATTGTTCACAAGGGAATTTTCATTACTCTTGCGACAACGCTTGCTTTCTCTTGCACATCAACCCCCAAACCTGCAGAAAACGATTCACAAATTATAAACGAAGAACTGCCAAGTTCCGCAGAAGTCGCAGTAATTCCTAGTCCTGCAGAGCATTACGCCCAAAAAGTCGAGGAATTCCAATTCAGCCTTGTTTCTTCACCCAAGCAGACTACAAAAGGTAAAATCTTCACGGAGCCTTATGTTATCGAAGTCAAAAAAACAGACGGCTCACCTGCAGAATCTTTTGAAATTTCAGTAATTTATCCTTCTTCACGAAAAGACGGCCAGATTGAATTCGCTGAGACTGTAATCACGACTGATTCCGAGGGAAAAGCTTCATTCTTGCCTGATGTTCCTCTTTTTTCATTCAATTCCGAAGTTTCCTTCTTCCCAAAAGGCGACATGAATGATGCAGAAATTGCAAAAATCGCCGCGGAACACACAATTAAAGCACCTTACAAAGTTCAGACAAACCTCAAATCAGCAGGCGGAACACTCGCTATCGTTGATTTTAATCAGAACGGCAAGGCAATCATTTCAAATCCTGTATCTTCTTCAAACCTTCTCATGACTTTAATGAAACTCGGTTTCACAAGAATCGGAAACGCACCACAGGATGTTTCTGATGCCGTAATTCAGGAGAATACAGAAAAAGTTTTCGCCCGTGCAAAATCAATTGCTCCAAGTTTTATAGTTTTCGGCACGGTCAAAATTGACTCAAGTGAAAAAAACGATGACGGCACTACATACAATCTCACAGGTTCTGTCAAAGCAATGGACTCAAAAACCGGTGAAATCACGCTTGCCATCGAAAAAACAATCTCGGTCACTGATAAAAATGACTGGACTGCACTTGCAAACGCACGTAAGCAACTCGCAGATGAAATTGCAAACGAAATCAAATACGGATTATAGAGGAAGAAAATGATTTACACAGACACACGCGACAAATCAGTAAAAACTGACTTGAAAACAGCCGTAATGAGCGGCATGAATGAGAAGACAGGCGGATTGTACATCCCTGTTGAGTTCCCAAAATTGCCTTCAAGCTTCATCAACAAAACTCCGGAACCATCTTTCCGAGACATTGCTTTTGAAATGGCAAAGCCGTACGTTGCTGGCGAAATCCCGGACAAGGACTTGCAGGCTATCATTCAGGATGCTTATCCGTTCACAGCACCTGTTGTCCCGGTGGACAAAGTTTCTTATGTTCTTGAGCTTTTTCATGGTCCGACCTGTGCTTTCAAAGATTTTGGTGCACGTTTCATGGCTCGCGTAATGTCTTATTTCAACCGAAACGAATCAACACCTCTTCACATCCTCGTTGCGACATCTGGTGACACAGGAAGTGCTGTAGGATCAGCCTTCCACAATGTTCCAGGTCTTGACGTAACAATCCTGTATCCGGAAGGAAAAATCTCACCTTTGCAGGAAAAACAGCTCTCAACATTCGATGGAAACGTACGTGCTCTCAAAGTAAAAGGCACTTTCGATGACTGCCAGAAACTCGTAAAAACAGCTTTCACAGACAACGAATTGCGCGCTCGACTCCGACTCTCTTCTGCAAACTCAATCAACATCTCTCGTCTTTTGCCACAGAGCTTCTATTATATGTACTCTAGCCTCGCAGTTCGCGCACGCAGCTGGGGTGACAATAAAATCGAAAATCCGGCTATCATCTGTGTTGTTCCGAGCGGAAACTTCGGCAACCTCACATCTGGCTTGATTGCCCGCGAAATGGGTGCACCAATCACAGGTTTTGTAGCCGCAACAAACTCAAACCGCACAATTCCAGACTGGATTGCAACTGGCGACTACAACGCACGCCCGTCTGTAGAGACTTATGCAAATGCAATGGACGTCGGTGCTCCTTCAAACTACGAGCGCATTCAGGCAATGTATTCTTTGGAGCAGGTTCGCTCACTCTTCGCATCATACTGGCTTGATAATGACGGAATCATCGATTCAATCAAAAATTGTTACGAAAAAACAGGCTATACAATTGATCCACACGGTGCAGTCGGCTGGAAGGCTTGGAGCGACATTCGCAAAGGTGGCATGGAAGCTCTCAAGAACGGCACAAAGAACGACTTCACAAAGCCTGGCCTTACACCAAATCTCCCTTCTTGGGCAGACAAAGTTATCAACAAAGAAGCAGTCGGTATCATTTTGGAGACAGCTCATCCTGCAAAATTCGGTGCAACAGTACAAAAAGCAACTGGGGCTTCTCCAATCATCCCAGACCGCCTCGAAAAAGTAATGAAGCTCGAAGACAAAGCAATCCCAATGGAAAACAACTACGAGCAGTTCAAAGCATGGCTCTTGGCTAATCTATAGTTTTAACCACAGATTACACAGATGTCACAGATTAAAAAAATATAATCTGTGTAATCCTAGATGCGGAGCATCAAGGACATCTGTGGTTTATTTTTACATATCGCTGTATTTCTGCACTTCGTCTTCGAGGTGTTCGATTTTTATTCCTACTTCTTTGAACATTTCAAGGCTGTCAGCTTCATCGTGGTAGTGCTTTTCGCAGACTACCCGCTTGATTCCGCAGTTGATTATTAGCATGGCACAAGTGCGGCAAGGAGTCATTTTGCAGTAGACCGTAGCACCGTCGATTGAAATTCCCCTTTTTGCAGCCTGACAGATTGCATTCTGCTCGGCATGGACTGTGCGCACACAATGCTGGCTGATTGTGCCGTCTGAATGAAGCATTTTCTTCATCAAGTGACCTACTTCGTCACAATGAGGCAAACCAGCAGGACTTCCGACATAACCAGTAACCAAAATCTGATTGTCACGGGCAATCACGCATCCGCTTCGGCCACGGTCACAAGTCGCTCTTTTTGCTACTGTGCGGGCAACTTCCATAAAATATTCGTCCCAGGTGGGGCGGACGTATTTTTCTTCTTTATTTTCAGACATAGCAAAAATATAGCACATCTAACAAAAAAACTCAAAAAGAATTTGCTTAAAAAAAACTTATAGATTAAAATGAAAAATATATTTCAAAAACTTGGAGCAATAATGAAATCCTCAATTAAAACATTACTTGCCGTTGCATTTTTAACAACAAGTTTAGGTATGCTTTGGGCAAAACAAAACGGCATCGATAAAATCAAGCATGCAGGCGTTCTCACCGTTGGTGTGAAAGAAGATGTTCCTGGCTTCGGTTATCTCAATCCCAACACAAAAGAATATGAAGGTCTAGAAATCGATATTGCAAAAGCTATCGCAAAGCAAATCCTCGGATCTGAATCAAAAATCGCTTTTGTTCCAGTAACTGCAAAAAATCGCAGTGCCTTTCTCAATCAGGACAAGGTTGATATGGTTATTGCCACATTCACAGTCACCGAAGAGCGTAAACAGAATTACGATTTTTCGGACATTTATTATACGGATTCCGTAGGCCTTATGGTCAAAAAAAACTCTGGTATCACTGCATTCAGAAATCTTGAAAACAAACGAGTCGGTGTAACACAAGGCTCAATGACAATAACCACAATCAAAAATGCCGCAATCAAAGGAGGTGTATTCCTCAATTGCATCACTTATCCATCAAATCAGACCTTAAAAGACGCTCTCAATCACGGCGAAATCGATGCCTTTGCAATCGACAATTCAATTTTACACGGTTATATCGATGATTCGGTCACAATTTTGCCAGAACATTACGATGAAATGATGTATGCAGTCGCAATCAAAAAAGACAACTCGGCTGTAACAAAGCAAGTCAATGAAGTCATAAAAAATCTTATAAAAAGCGGTGAATTAGAAAAATTGCTTGTGAAACACGGCCTGAAGTTCTAAAAACTTTTGTCTAAATCAATGCTTCCAGTTTTTCGCGGATAAATTCACTCTTTTCTTTGAGACCGATTTTTCCGGCTTGCATAAGAATCATGTTCGGCTTTGTTGGGTCCAGCTTGACCTTGCCGGCAGATTCTTTAATTAGCTTGAGAACCCGGTCTATTTTTATGTCGCTCACCTTGCTGAACTCAATCTGCAATGTTCCCTGCTTTTCTTTAATCGAAGAAATAAAGAGTTTTTTGGCAATTACACGCACTTCCGCAAGGCTCAGAAGGCTGTAAACTTCGTCCGGAATCGGGCCAAAACGGTCTTCAAGCTCAAGATACATTCCTTCAAGCTCATCTTTTGACTGAACGCCTGCGATTTTCTTGTAGACTTCCATTTTGGTCTGAAGGTTCGGAATGTAAGAATCCGGGATAAAGCCTGTGTATTCAAGCTCCATAAGAACTTCGTTCTGTGCCTCATAATTTTCGCTGTTCATCAAGTGCTCTACGGCCTCGTTCAGAAGTTTGACATACAAATCAAAACCGACCGAATAAACTTCACCGCTCTGGTCCCGGCCCAAAAGATTTCCGGCTCCACGGATTTCCATATCCTTCATGGCGATTTTAAAGCCTGAACCAAGCTCGGTAAAATCAGAAATTACCTGAAGACGCTTCATGGCAACTTCGCTCAGAACCTTGTTCTCCGGGTACAAAAGATATGCGTAGGCCTTCCGGTCACTTCGGCCAACCCGGCCCCTGAGTTGATAAAGCTGGCTTACGCCGTACATGTCCGCACGGTCAATGATAATTGTATTTACGTTCGGAATATCGATGCCGTTTTCGATAATCGTCGTTGCAATAAGGATGTGGAAACCGCCCATCTTGAAGCGGCGGAAAATATCATCAAGCTCCTCAGCACTCATCTGTCCGTGAGCGACATCAATCATCATCTCAGGAACAATCTGCTGCAATTTACGCCGAACATCTTCAAGGGTTTCTACACGGTTATGAAGATAGAAAACCTGCCCACCACGCTCGACTTCCTGCCTGATTGCCTTTGCCACGCGCTCTTCCGTGTAAGCGTCAACAATCGTCTCAATCGGCTTTCTGGTCTGAGGAGGCGTTGTCAAAAGAGACATATCACGGATTTTCAAAAGACTCATGTGAAGGGTTCGCGGAATCGGAGTCGCACTCATGGCAAGAGAATCAATATTTGCCTTCATGGTCTTGAGTTTTTCCTTATCCTTAACGCCGAACCGCTGTTCCTCGTCGATAATCATGAGTCCCAAATCTTTAAAAACGACATCTTTCTGGATAATCCGGTGAGTTCCCACAAGAATGTCAACTTCACCAGCCGCAACTTTTGCGATAATCTTTTTCTGCTCAGCCGGGCTTACGAAACGTGAAAGCTGCGCAATCGTAACCGGGAAATTCGCAAATCGCTCCACACAGGATTCATAATGCTGCTCTGCCAGAATCGTGGTCGGAGCAAGGAATGCGACCTGCTTTCCGCCCATAACAGCCTTGAAAGCCGCGCGCATTGCAATCTCTGTCTTTCCGTAGCCAACGTCTCCACAAACCAACCTGTCCATAGGAACTGGCTTTTCCATGTCTGCCTTGATTTCTTTTGAGACGTTGAACTGATCTGGCGTGTCCTCGTACGGGAAAGCCGCCTCAAAGGCTGTCTGCCACTCTCCGTCTTTTGGGAATGGGAAGCCCCGGCTGGCCTTTCTGCGGCTGTACAAGGCAATAAGCTTTTCTGCCAGATCCTCGACCGCTTTCTTGGCCTTATTCTTGCGGTTTTCCCATGATTTTGAGCCGATTCGGTCAAGTCGGGGGTTATCGCCCTCGTTTCCGATGTAACGCTGAACAAGATTGACCTGCTCAATCGGAACGAAAGCAAATTCTTCGTCAGCATATTCAAGCTTGATGTAATCGCGCTCGTTCCCCATTGCCTTGACGCGCTGGATTCCACGGAAAATTCCGATGCCGTAATTAACGTGAACGACAAAATCGCCCTCGTTAAGCTCGACAAATGTATCAATCGCCTGAGATTTTGCGCTTCGGATTGACTTGGGAACATGCTTTCGCCGCCCGAAAATCTCATTTTCCTGAATTACAAGGGTTTTAGTCTCTGAAATACCGAAACCCGCTGTAATTGCCTTTGGATAAACGACCAGAGGATAATATGGGATTCCTTTTTTGGCATTTTTGTTGAGACGCTCTAAATATTCGCCTTCACTCGGCTTATCGATATAATTTTTGAGAATTTCTTTGATACGAAGAGACTGGTTTTCGTTGTCGGCAAAGACAAAAATCTTCCAGCCCTCGCTCTGCAAGTCTTCAAGCTGTTCTTTTAAATAATTGATGTTTCCAAAGAAACTTTTTGGCGGCTCACATTCAATTTTAAAGAAATTAACATCCTCATTCGCATTTTCCTCTTCATCGGTCTCAGTGTGCAATGTACGGAAAGAAATGCGGTTCTCATGCATTTTTGAAACGACATCAAAAGGAAGAAACATTTCACTCGGAGGAAGAACAGGAAAGTTCTGTCGGGCAGTCCGATACATACCGGCATATTCGCGGTCGAAATTTTCCTGCATATTGTTGAGACGGTCATAATCATAGAAAAATACCGTTGTATCCGGTGAAATATAATCAAAAAGAGTATATTTTTTTCCCCAGAGCGCACCGTAAAAAAGCTCCTCACCTTCACTTTCTTTGCCAGCCCTAAGTTCTTCAAGCAATTTTTTCTTAGCAAGCTCTGCCTCTTCTGTAAGGGCAAGAAAAATAGTCTGGTCATCGGAATCAACATTTGAGCCGAATCTTTCAAAAAGCTTTTCCAGCCGCCCTACAAGCTCTTCATTCCACACGACTTCTTTCATCGGGTAAACCAAAAGATTATCCCGGACTTCTTTTGTGGACTGACTTTCAACATCGAATGATTTTATAGAAGAAATTTCATCAAAATCAAATAAAATTCGAGTCGGATTCTCTTCGCCAGGAGTAAAAACATCAAGGACTTCGCCACGAAGCGTAAATTCCCCCGGAACACCGACTTTTGGAACACGGATATAGCCCAAAGAAGCAAGTTTTTCTGCCAAATCAGCAGGATCGTTCTGCAAACCTTTGTGTAAATTGAACACAAGAGAACGGATATATTCTGGTGAAGGAAGCGGAGTTTGCAAGGAGCGCTGCGTGATTATAAAAACACGAGGCTTTGTGTTCGCATTCAGTGAACGTGCCTGATAAGCAAGCCTTGAAAGAACGCCGGAACGCTGCCCAAAGACTGCCGAACCAACAGCACTCGCGCGGTAAGGAACAAGTCCCCACCACGGCAGAGTAAAAATTTCAACTGATGCACCAAAAGAAGTCTGAAAATCCTGAGTCAAATCAAGGGCTTCCTTTTCGGTAGGAACAACAACTACAAAATCAAGCGAAGAAGCCGAAAGAGACGAAACTCCCCCAACTTGCTGAGACTGAGAATAGCGGCCTGTGGCATTATATTGCAATGAAGAAAGAATCCAAGAGCGAACAAAATCAATATAGTGTGCCGTAAGAAAATTTGAAGAAGTAAGAGAAACACCCTCAATTTCTGCAGGGAAATATTGCCCGGAAGCGAGATTTTTTACATCAGAAAGAAAATCATTCCATCCGTTTGTTACAGAAAGAAGATAATTTGTTAATAATGATTTCATGCAAACATTCCGATAATATAATTGAATATCTTTAAAATAAGGAGAAGCAGTTGAAACGCATTCTTTTTTCTATTATAGCAAGTTTTACACTCTTTGCACAGTTCGCTTTTGCGCAGAAATCAAACTCAATAAACAATCAGGACTACTCAAAAGCATCCGTGGCAATTCGTTTTTATGACAGGACGATGTATTATCCCGGAAACAAGGAAGACAATCCGATTTACGTTGACGTCTCAATCACAAACAAAGGAACGGACACACTCAGATTCAAACTCGCAGACGACCGAATGTTCTCGCTGGACTTTTTTGCCTATACAATCAAAAACACGACTCTTCCAAGCACAAAAGATCTGGTAATCAAACGCTCGACAAACCAGACAGTCTACTTCCGAGAGCTTGCAATTGAGCCAGGCGAGACTTATTCTTTCATCGAAAACGTCAAGGACTACATTCAGATTGATGAACCATCGATTTACTATCTCGAAATGAGATTCTACCCAGAATTGTACAAATCAAAAATCATCGAAATCGCATCAAACCGACTCTCACTTGATATTCGTCCGGCACCTTCGGCTTCATCATCAAGCGTACTCCCAGTTGAAAACAAAACAACTTCTCTCTTGAAGCCAGAAGCAATTTCACCTGATAAAGTAATTGAGCAGACAATTATCGCACGCCAGAAATCACTTTGGGATCAGTACTTCCTATACATGGACATCGAGCAGATGATGATTCGTAACAGTGAAGTCAACCGAAAATACAAAAATGCAGCAGCTGACGAGCGAAACCGAATGTTACAGGCTTATAAAGCTGATCTCATGCAGAATAAAATCGACTATGACATCGTAGGTGTACCAGAGCGTTTCCAGATTGAAAATACATCTTATTCACAGACAGAAGGTGCAGTTTCTGTCCTCGAATGGTTCAAATATCCGAATTTCAGCGAGAAAAAAAGGTACATTTACAAACTCCGGCAGCGTGATGGTATCTGGCAGATTTACGATTACTCTGTGACAAATCTCGGAACGGAGTAAACGGAACGGATCTTCGTAAAAAGGGATTTCATAAATGGAGTTTTAGAAATGAAGGCGCTTCTTGTAGCCGATGACGAAAAGGCAATTAATAATATTTCGGAAGTTCTCAAAGCCGCAGGTTATGATACAATTGTCTACACCTGGCTCTTGAAAGCGCTCGACAACATTGAAGAAATCGCACCACATCTGATAATCGTGAGCACAGGAGACTATCCACGTCACTGGAAAACGCTTGCACAATACGCAACGGCTGGATTTGGAGAGTATAAGCCACAGATTATCCTTTACACAGATGAAAATTTTAATGAAGAAGAACATAAAAAGGCAGAAGCACTCCATGTTCGCGGAACATTTGATTCCGTAACTGTTGAAGGACTGGATAAACTCCGCGAAATTCTAAAAAAGGCAGATGATATTTTCTCCGGCTACCTTACAGAAGAAGAGCAATCAGAAATAAGCGTGGATGATTTAGTTCCGAACGCAAAAAAATTCGTCGAAGCAGAAATTGAAGAGGTTCAGGAAAAGCCAGAAGAATCAATTTCTGCTGAAAACAAATCTGATGAACTAGAAGAATCAGAAAAACCGATTAAAGAAATTCTCGAAGAATCTGAAATTGAAGAATCTACCGAGGAAGAAAGCTTTGATGAACTTTCAAATAAAGTTGAGGCGACAGAACCAGTTGGCGAGGTAAATTCCGAAGACAGTTTCGATGAACTTTCAAGCGAAGTCGAAGCGACACAACCACTTGGAGAGGTAAACGACGAAGACAGTTTCGATGAACTTGCGAACATGGTCGAAGAAACGAACGATGAAAATCAGCTTGAAAGCGAAGAGCAGACACTTGAAGAAATTCAGGATGCAGAAGCAGAAGCCATAGCTGATGAACAAGCAGCAAGCAGGCTCGAAGAAATTGAAAATGATGAGCGAGCCGCAGATCGTCTTGAAGAAATCACAGGTGACGATTTAGCAGCAGACAGACTCGAAGAAATTGCCGAAGATGAGAAAATCGCTGATAAGATGCTTCGTCTTTCGGATAACGAAGAGATACCGACGGTTCAAGCTATATTGAACGAGCCCTATGATGAATCAGAATCAACGGCTCTTCCAGGCATTGAAGAATTGAAAGAACTTCTTGATGAAAATAACTTTGAAGAATCTGAAAACAATGATATAATTGATGATACGGAAATAACATCCGAAGAAGATTCTGAATCTGCTGAAATAACAGAAACAGAACAAACCGACGGAACTTCTGAAATCAATGAAGCAGAACAAACCTTCCAACAAATGGACGAAAAATCTGCCGAGCCAGAAGAATCTGAAAATCAAGAAGGAGAAACTAATATGGCTGATGAACAGAGCATTGAAGATAAACTTGCAGAAATAATGAACGCAAATAAGGCAGACCAAAAAGAAAAAGCTGAAGCTCTCAAACTCGACACAAGCTCTACTTCGGTTGCTTTCGTGTTCACAAATCCAATCACACTTGCAATGGTCTCTGGTGTTGCACGTAACTATAATGGTCTTGTTCTTGAATTCACTCCAGATATTCCAAATTTCATAATGAATCTTTCTCCTGGAACAAAAATCGACATCGCATCAATGAAAATTGATGACAAAATAGAAAATGTTTTTGCCGAAGTAATGTCAAATGATGCAAAAAAACTTGCTTTGGCAATTAAAAAAATCAGTTAAACTTAAAAATGAAAAAACAATCAGCAAAATTCTTTTGCGAAAACTGTGGTGCAGAAGTTCCGCAAAACGCAAGAGTATGCAGACATTGTGGAAAATTCTTCTCATCAGTACGATGCCCGGTTTGTGGCACAACAGGAATGCCGAGCAAATTCGCAAACGGCTGCCCCACTTGCGGTTATGCAGTAGGACACGGCCAAAAAATTAGCGCACCAAGCCAAAAAGAAACAAAAGCAAGCCGCAAATCAAAAAAAGCATTATTAAGCGCAATTAATTCTCGAAATCCAGCCAGCACCCGAAGCAAAACCGCAGACGGTTCGCTTCCAATCTGGTCGTTCTTTGCAATTGTTGGAATTTTAGTGCTTTTTGTATGTTGTGCCATGAAATATCTTGAAATTTCATAAAATTCTAAAATCGCACAGAAATAAAAAAGCTTCCTAAAAAGGAAGCCATTTTTTTGCCCGGAAGGGGACTTGAACCCCTATGAAGTTGCCCTCACTAGGACCTGAACCTAGCGCGTCTGCCAATTCCGCCACCCGGGCGAATCAAAAATTGTTATTCTATTCTATAGAAAAATCCAATCCTTGTCAATTTCTCCTGTCCCTTCTGTGCCAGTATTCTGGCAAAACTATGTAAGTATTCTGTGAATGATACAGTGCTAAAAGAAGCCCGAAAAAGCAAAAAAAAGGTGGTCGGAGTCGGGGTTCTGGCAAAAGGTCGCCCTTCGCAGCACAGCTGCTCGGAGACTCGCTCAAAAGTCTCCTCACGACTTTTGCCGGTTTCGCCGTCGCTCCCTATGAACTTGTTCACCTCAAATCCTATGCCAGTTTTTGAAATGATACAGTGTGACATAAGCCCGAAAATGCAAAAAAAATGACGGCTGGAGTTGGGGTTGCGACAAAAACTCGCTTGAACTTGTTCACCGCGAGATTTTCGACAGGTTGTCGACGTGAAGAAAAAAAATCCCCTGCATGGATGCAGGGGCAAAGCCGAGAGAATTTTCTGTTTGCCTTTAGGTGAACAGAAAATTCTCGTCAGTTAAAAAAATTACAGGATGTAATTTTTTTAACATTGAATCATTCCGAATACCATTGCGAACAAGGCTACAGTTTCACAAAGACCTACAACCATGATGTAGTTAGAGAAACCTTTTCCTGTCTCACCAAGAGCGTCGCTGCCTGCTGCACCAGCTTTTCCCTGTGCGATAGCAGAGAAACACATTGCAAGACCTGCTGCAATACCAAGACCGAGGAAGAACAATGGGTTCTCAGCGATTTTTGAAGATGCCGCCATCTGCTGCATAAGAAGGAAGCCGTAGATTGTCTGTGTAAGTGGAGCACCTGCGAAGACAGTCAAGATGAATGGAGCCGGTTTATTTGCCATAAAACAGCGTTTCCATGCACCAATTGCGCCCTGACCTGCGATACCGATACCGATTGCAGAACCAATAGCTGCAATACCCATTACAAGACCTGCACCAATCATTCCAAAATTCATAATTTTCTCCTATGAAAGAATTTTCATTTTATGATGATTCTGCTTCATTCAAGAAGCAAAATCACATTTAATTTTATCTATATAAATCGCCCTACTCTTTGAGCGGTTCATACTTAAATCCTGCCCAGCTCATTCCCAAGTGATTTGAGAATTCGAGCGTATTCAAACGAACGCCGTGGACAATAACCGAAAGCAAGTTCAAAATCATGTTCAAGCCATGACCAAAAACAAGCAATATGATTAGAACGATGAACAATGCCGCGTGCCCAACCAATGGGCCTGCGAAAGTGTTTACCGTGCCAGAAATTGCGGCTCCTGCCAGACCGACAGCCCACAATCGGATGTAAGATACGATGTCAGAGAACACATTGACCACTCCCAGCAAAACCGAGATGATGTTCTTTACGCTCTCAAGGATTGACTTAACGACGCTTCCTTCGTAGTTTGCGAAAACGAAGCTGAATGCAAATCCACCGCCGACCATCGCGATTGAAATTGTTCCCCATGGAAGACCGTAAACATCTCCGCCCATGAGAGGGAAGACATTTCCGTCAACGACCATTGAAAGAACAACCCAGTACATACCGATAAGCTGCACGAATGAACCGAATTCACCCAGGAACTTAAGCCTGTGAGCCTTGTCCTTGATGTATCGTGCCATTCCCTTAAGATGAGCCACGCAAAGCTGAATAAGAGCAAGCGTAAAGCAGAAAATCTGAAGGTTCTGGGCAGTTCCCAGAGTGCCGCAAGAAGTATCAGTTGTCCAGAATGGAAGCCACTGAACATCAGCGTATGCGTTTGAAATCGGCGGAACAGAAAGAGCGACGATCCATTCTGGAAGCTGCTCAGGCTGCAAGCCGAACCAGGTACATGTGACCGCTCCCCAGACCATAGTAGCCACGCCCAGAAGAAGGACAAGACCAAGCATCGGAGGAACCTTTTTGCCGCCGAAAACGCTCTTCAAAATGAAGATTAACGCAACGGCAGTGACCAATGCACCGTATCCACCGTCTCCGAAAATCATTCCGAAGAAGATAGTGAAGAAAGCAAGGAACCAGCCCGAAATATCGTATTCGTGATAGCCGGGAACTGTTCCCAGGAAGTCCGTAAGAGGATAAATCAAACTTACGAGCTTGTTGTTCTTGAGTTTTGTAGGAACATTGTCGTCTTCGGCCGGGTCGCTGGCAGCATAAGCCCATTTCTGCTGTTTTGCGAACGATTCGAAAGCTGCCATTGAATCGACAGGAACGAAGCCTGTAATCCATGAAAGCTTTTCTTCGATTCCCATACCCGAATACAAGTTCTCAAGCTCAATGTCCTTTGCGATAGCACCGGTAGAAGATTTGAGCGAGTCCTTGTACTGAACTGAAGACTTAAGCTCAGAGTCAATCTCAACGATTCTCTTCTTTGAATCAGAAATTTCTTTCTGCAAATCAGCGGTTGAGAGTCGTGGAAGCGGAACCTGATATGCTTCTGCAGGGATTCCTGCAGGCCGCTCGTTCACAACGAAAGGCTTTTCGCTAACCAGAACGAATCTGATTTCACTCTTGTCTTTTCCAAGAACGATTGTACGTGCCTCTTCTCCAATCAGAGCGTATTTATCGCCCGGAATTTCGTAGAGAGCCAGGTTCAAGCCTTTTTCTGAAAGCTCTGCAAAATCAGCAGGATTTACCCCGCCCCATTTTGTAAAACGCTCTAGCTCCACTGAATCGGCAGTGATTCTGTCAAAGCAGGTCTTTTTTTCTTCGGTGAGGGCAATGACCTTCTTTGCGATGTCGAAAGCCGCTTCCTTACCGATTAGAGTCTGCTTTGGAGCCTCTTTTTTGCCGAGCTTGATTTCAGTGAGAATTCCAAGTGCCTTTTCAATCGTTGAGTTCTGGAGTTTGTAAGAAGAAAGTTCTTCACTTGAACCAGAAACTTCCTCGACATGAAGCACACCGAGTTTTCTCAAATTTTTAAGTGCTTCCCGCCTTTCGTTCTCAAGAACTACGAGCGAGATTTTTTTCATTGGGACTATCATGCTTCAGCCCCCTTTTTCTTCGGTTTTGAAGAAGCAGCCAATGCCTCTTCCTCAGCCTTTTTTGCAAGAGCGGCTGCGGCATTTCTCTGGTCAATCTTCTTTTTAGAGACCTTTGAAATAACGACTGCGCTTACCTGCTGGTCGCCAAGATAAACCGAAATCTTTTTGATGTTTGCCTTTGCCTCAGGAATCTTAACCTTTTCGAAAAGATTTACACGCTGGCTGGTTGTGCGAAGCTCCTGAGAAAGCAGCCTTACCTGTTCATCAAGAACGCTGGCTTCCAAATCTAAAGAAAGAGCCTTTTCCATGCGGTCGGCAGCCAAGTCAATCCAGAGCGGCGTCTCATACAAATCGTAGTCACCGCGACCGAACTCAGCTCCCTCATAAACAGGAATCGTAACGCCGGCGATGTTGCCGACACCTTTCTTTATATTGCGGACAGTAACCATACCTGGCTTGAAGGCCTCTTCCTCGCCGAAAACGCTGATCCACACCTTGAATTCCTGTTCAAGGGCGACACGCTGCGCACGGACTTCATTTGCCTTCTGCTCGATAGTTCTGATTTCAGATTGAAGCTGCTGCTTTTTGAGCGTAAGGGTCGGAAGATAACGCTGGTACATTTTGAGCGCATCTTTTTGAGCCTTTTGTTCATTTTTAGTCAGCTTAATTTTAGCCATTCAATCTACCCCGCAAAAATTATTTGTTAGGCCAGAATTCAGAAATCAATTCAGACTTAATACCAGTCTCGTCTTTGTCGAAACAATCCGCAAGGATTTTCCAGCCCAAGTCGAGAGCACCTTCAAGAGAAATATTGACAGACAAGTCCATCATTTCTTTCTCGAACATTACGCCGTATTTAAGGAGCTTTTCGTCCCACTTACTCATCATGAAGCCCATTGACTTCTTTTCGAGAGTATCTTTGTAAGAAGCATAAAGACGAATCATAGCATCCATGAGAGCACGGTGATCTTTACGAGTCTTGCCGTTTACGTTCTGCTTGAGTCGTGAAAGAGAACCGAATGGCTCGATACGGCCGCCTTTGAGATAGTACTGACCTTCGGTAATGTAACCAGTGTTATCTGGAACCGGGTGAGTAACGTCATCGCCAGGCATTGTTGTTACAGCAAGAACTGTTACTGAGCCGCTTCCCTTAAAGTCAACAGCCTTTTCGTAACGAGCCGCAAGCTGAGAGTACAAGTCACCAGGATAACCTCGGTTAGAAGGAACCTGCTCCTGTGTGATAGCGATTTCCTTCATAGCGTCAGCATAAGAAGTCATGTCTGTAAGAAGAACGAGAACGTCCTTGTTCTGCAAAGCGAACTGCTCCGCAACAGCCAAAGACATATCCGGGATCTTGATACATTCTACAGTCGGGTCAGCAGCTGTATGGATGAACATGACAGTTTTGCTCAATGAACCGCCATCCTCCAAAGTCTTTTTGAAGTAAAGGAAGTCATCGTATTTAAGGCCCATACCACCGAGAACGATTACGTCAGCTTCTGCCTGCATAGCGATTCGTGCAAGGAGCTGGTTGTAAGGTTCACCAGAGATAGAGAAGATTGGAAGTTTCTGAGAAACGACCAATGTGTTGAACATATCAATCATCGGAATGTTCGTACGCATCATTCGCTCAGCAAGAATACGCTTTGAAGGGTTTACTGAAGGACCGCCGATTGGCTTCATGTTCTCAGTGAGAGCAGGCCCGTTGTCACGAGGCTCGCCAGAACCGTTGAAGATTCGTCCCATCAAATCATCGCCGAAAGAAACGCGCATCTCGTTTCCGAGGAAGCGGATCTGGTCGCCAGTTGAAACACCACGGCCACCTGCGAAAACCTGCAGAGAAACTGTGTCACCGTCGATTTTGTTGACCTCGGCAAGAGATTTACCGAATCGTGTGGTGATTTCTGCAAGCTCGTTATATTTAACGCCCTCGGCTTTTACTGTAATTACGGAACCTGTAATAGATTCGATTTTATTGTATACCTTATTCATATCTATTCACCGTCCCCCTATGCTTTGAGAAGATTCTCAGCTTCGCCAGTCAGTTTGCCTGATTTTGAAGCGTACAAATCATCGATTTCTTTTTCGAGTTTCTTGAAGTCATCGCTCTCAAACTCAGTGTAGTTCCAGTCGAGGAACTTCTGTCGGAGCTGGTTGAAGTATGTTCGGGCTTCATCCTTGTCCGAGAGAGTGAAATCAGAACCAAGAATCTTAATCAACTTGTCAAGGTCGTATTTCTGTCGCTCGACAGTTGCGTTTGCATCGATTGCGTCGAATGAGTTCTGCTGGAAGTAAACCGCATCAAGCATCTCTTCCTTAAGATATACGAGGTAATCATCCAGAGATGTACCTTCCTCACCGACGACCTTCATCATTGATCCGACATCAACACCTTTTTTGAGGATATTGAAGCAGTAGTCAACTTTGCTCTGCTCGATGATACCGTGATATTTTGACCATGACTGAATCGGGTCAATTGCAGGGTATTTGCGGGCATCTGAACGTGCTCGTGAAAGACCGTGGAATGCTCCGACGACCTTAAGAGTTGCCTGTGTAACAGGTTCCTCGAAGTTACCGCCTGCAGGAGATACTGTACCACCGATTGTTACAGAGCCTTTGCTTCCGTCGCTCAAGCGAACCTGACCGGCACGCTCGTAGAATGCTGCGATGTAAGACTCCATGTAAGCAGGGAATGCTTCCTCGCCAGGAATCTCTTCCAAGCGGCCTGACATTTCTCGCAAAGCCTGTGCCCAGCGGGATGTTGAGTCAGCAAGAAGAAGGACATTCAAGCCCATCTGACGGTAGTATTCAGCCAAAGTAACTGATGTGTAAACCGAAGCTTCTCGTGAAGCAACCGGCATTGAAGAAGTGTTACAAATGATGATTGTTCGCTCCATCAATGACTTGCCTGTTTTCGGATCTTTGAGCTCAGGGAACTCAGTCAAAGTCTCAACGACCTCACCTGCTCGTTCACCACAAGCCGCGATGATTACGATGTCAACGTCAGCGTATTTTGAAGTGGTGTGCTGCAATACTGTTTTACCGGCACCGAATGGACCTGGGATACAATATGTACCGCCTCGTGCAACAGGGAAGAAAGTATCGATAAGTCGGACTTTTGTGACCATTGTCTCTGTTGGAGCCAGGCGTTCTGCATAGCAGTTGACGGCTCGCTTGACAGGCCATTTGAATGAAAGACCGATTTTTACATCGTTGCCCTTTTCATCAGTCAAAGTTGCGATTGTGTCTTTGAGTGTGTAGCTGCCCTTTTCTGCAATTGATTTTACAGTGTAAGAGCCAAGCAAATAGAAAGGAACGAAAATTTTGTGAGTGAACGGTCCCTCCGGAACGCTTCCCACATATTCGCCAGCTTTGAGAACATCGCCAACTTTTGCAGTCGGTGTGAATTCCCACTGTTTTTCTTTATCGAGAGGGTCAACATAAATACCCTTCTCAAGGAACCAGCCTGCCTTTTCTGCAAGCAAAGGAAGCGGGTTCTGCAAGCCGTCGTAAACCTGACCCAAAAGACCAGGACCAAGCTCAGCAGAAAGAAGGTCGCCTGTGAACTCAACGACATCCCCCGCCTTGATTCCTTTTGTCATCTCGTAGACCTGAAGCTGAGCTACATTTCCGCGGATACGGATAACTTCGCTTTTCAGGCTACTGTCTTCTACTTTAACATAGGCAACTTCGTTCATAGAAACTGTTCCGTCAAATTCGACAGAAACCATGTTTCCATTAACTCCGACTACCTTTCCTTTTGTATCCGTCATTTAATTCTCCATTAAATTATTGATCTTCAAGAATCCTATTATAAATCTTCTTGTAAGAAGCCAAACCTTTAGCCTCATCGAACTTTTTCATACGTGAAGCAAGGCGCAGCTTGAGACCGTAACTGAACACGGCATCAAGTGAAAAGCCGTCTGTTGGACGCATACTTTCTATAACACTGAGCCTGTACTGGTTAAGATATTGCTCGGCAGCCAAAGGACTGTCCATACCGCTTGCAGTACGAGCCGCCTGAACCGCGTCAGGGGCAATTGACTCATTCCCGGCACTGAACTTCTTTTTCATGCGAAGGGCACGAATCTGAGCCAGAGCCAGACGAAGGCTTTTTTCTTTGTAATTCCAGTTATCTACAAAGGTTGAGCCAGTTTTTGAATCTTCAAGAGGAGGTTCAAGTGAAAGTCCGTCAAGAATCTTCATTTCTTTTTTGCTAAGAAAGCGTGAACAGAGGTCGTAATAGTATTCATAAGTAATTGGAACCGCCTTATCATCGCCCACAGAAAATCCTGGAAGCTGAGATACGAGGTAGTATTGATTACTCATATTCACCCCCTGTTACTCTTTTGCAGCCTCTTTCATGATTGCGGCAACTCTTGGATTGAGATATGCGCTGAAAAGTTCAGCAACAGCCTCGCTAGAGTAGTCGTAGAATGCAGCTCCGTCTTTTACGCCAATACGGAAGCCCGCATTGATTGAATTGTCAACCTTGAGCGTAAGACCTTTGCCGATTTCTGCTTTGAGAGCTGCGGTAAGATTAGATTCGAGAGACTTCAAATCTTTTTCATTGAGGAGAACAGAAACTTCGCTTGCCTCTGATTTTGAGACCCACGCTTTAACTGCCTCTGGAATAAGTTTGGCGAGCAAATCAGAAGAATATGCTTTTTCTGACTCCGCATTAATAAGAGCTGAAAGCTCCTTTGTGATACTGTCACGGAATGAAAGCACAAGGTTTCGGCTTGCCTGACGGATTGCGTCCTCACTAGCCTTCTCCATTCGCGCTGTTTCATCTTTTGCTGCTTTGATGATTTTGTCCGCCTCTTCTTTCGCATTAGCGATGATTTTCTCAGCCTCGCTCTGAGCCTGAGCCTTTACTTCGGAAGCAGATTTTTCGGCAGCTGCGACACCGTCTTTTTTAATCTTTTCGATTAAATCCTGTACCTGGATGTCCATGCAAACCTCTCTATTTTATAAAGATTCTTTTATTATAAACTACTTTCAACTTATTGCAAGTAAAAATTTTTAAGATAAAATAAAAGATTTTTCTTCTATTGACATAGTTCAGTACTTTATATAAAATAACAAAATAATCGATTATTCTTATAGGGAGGCTAGTAATGGCTGGTGCATCAAAGAACTCTCGTACTACAGTTGCAACACAGAAATTCACTTGCACATGTGGTGGCGAAGTTGAAATGAAAACAAAGCTCGAAAACGGCAGACTCAAGAACTACGCTGAATGTCAGAAATGCAAGCGTACTGAGAGACGACCAAAAGATTTCAAATAATATAAATTATCAAGAGAGCTTGATAACTCCATAATTTGAAATTAAATAAAAATCCCCGCCCTTCATTAGTGCACTTTGAAGAGCGGGGATTTTTATTCTACAGAGCTCCAGTAACAGCCATGATTGAAAGCGTTGAAGCCACTATCGAAAGAATTGTTGTGATAGCAGGCGCATACTGATTAAATTTGTAAAGCATACTGTTAGTATTCGCCGTAATAGTTGATTCAGGCGTAACAAATTGATTTTTTGAGTATTTTTTGTTGTTTATGTCCCTAAGTTCAATTGAATCAAGAGAGTTTTTATTTTTATCAAAACCACCTGCAAGACCTATGTAATATTCCCATGTTCTGTTAGGAATAAAAGGATAACGCCCAGGATGCAAAACGGCCCCTGCCACTGAAACGAAATACTGTTTAAACGGAATCACAAGCGTGTCATTAGGCATAATTTCCATGTTTGCATAATATGAAGCATCATATAGCATCGGGTTTAAATTTATAGGAATTGTTTCTGCCCCTCGAATGATATAAGCATTTGTCAGGTCCGACTCCGGTTTGAACAAAAGTTTATTTCTTCGGGCAAAATATGCATAATCCTCACCATTGTTAAAAGAAGCAACAATACGTGTAGTTCCTTCAAGTTCAGAAGAAGCAGTTGTATCGACAGATTTTGTATCTGCAACAGCACCTTCTATGAATACTACCGGCTGCAAATCTTCATAACTTGAAATCACGACAGAATCATAACAAATGAGAGGAAAATTATTATCCAGACTTTCTTTGTTGAGGTATGACTTTTCACCAGAACCTTCTTTTCCTGTAACACGACGATACAATTCTATGCGTGACACATCGGCAAGGGGAGCCAGCCCACCACCATAAATTCTGACAAGTTCTTCAAGGTTTTCACCTTCCAAAAGCTCGTAAGTGCCAGGACGTTCCACCGCCCCGCTGACAGTAACTTTACGATCAAGACGATTAACAGTGATGGTTTCACCCGGTTTTATGTAAGGATCCTGATCCATCTGCCCGTAACGATCTGCAAGGAACAAATCATAAGATGTTGTCGTTCCATCAACAGCCGTTACCTCAACATCCCTGATAGAAGAATAGTCAGTAGTATGTTCAGCAATAAGAGCAGAAAGACGTTTTTGAGGCCATGCATCAATTTCAACAGTAGATTTTACTTCTCCAGTAATAAGAACTGTATTTGAATTCTGCATATAAGGAACATAAAGAGTATCATCTCTCTGAGCAAGATATTCGCTCATATAGTCACCTTTATAAAGACAATCCTCAATATTTATCAGAAGTTTTTCATCGTTTCGTACAATATATGCGTTACGGAGATCTGAGGTCGGGAAGAAACTTGAAGAATTCCTTCGGATTAATGTCGCAAGATTCTCACCTTCCATAAAGCTCACAGGAATACGGTTTGTAACAGGATTTGAAGATTTGTTCTCTGACTTATCTTTAGAAGCAGAAACCTCTGTTTGAGACTCAAGACCAATTCTTCCGACAGCCCCCTCAAAGAACATCGTATCCCTAAGTTCTATTCTGCTCGGAATAGTAATATCATCAGCATTTTCAAGCACATAATTGGAAGAAATCGCATTCGGTTCAAGATAAATAGTATCACCAGACGGATTTTTAGATTTGTTCTGACGACGGAGAATAATTCGCTCTGTATCGGCATATTCATCAAGACCGTTTCCGTAACGTTCAACAGCTTCCTTGAGATTTTCACCTTCCAAAAGCTCATATTGCCCAGGACGCTCAACAGCACCAGTTATTCGGATTTTTCGTGAAGCTCGCTTAATAATAATTTTATCGCCCGGACGCAAAAAAGGATCTTGAGACAAATCACCGTCACGAGAAGCAAGGAACAAATCGTATGACTTTGTTTTGCCATTAGAACCTTCTATTTCAATATTGCGCAAAGATGCATACGCCGTAAGATTTTTATTGATAAATGTTGACAAGCGGGTTAAAGCCCATGCGTTGCGCTCGATAGTGGAATTAACTTCACCAGTAATGCTTACTAGGAATGTTGAAGGCGAAGAAAGAACAAACTGAACTCCACCCATCGGATAGTTTCGCAAAACAAGTGACTCAACCTGAGATTTCAGCTGAAGGTATGTAAGGCCTGCACAATTAATGACACCAAGATTGGCAACACGAATTCTGTAAGTTGAATCGACAGGAATGGTATATTTGACAGCACCAGAACCAATTACAAAGCCCAGAGTGTATACGTCACCAGCTGTTACAGGATAATACGAAACAGACATGGCAAGCTGGGCATCAGGAAGTTTTGTAACATCACTCGCAAGCTCTCCGCTTTGTTTTTCGATACTTTCTGCAACATTTTGACTCTGCGCAAAAGATACGGACAAAGATGCAGCCATTAATACAGTAACAAAAATTGTCTTTATTTTTTTCATTATAAATCTCTATTTAGTCTATTTTCTTTTAAGCTGAAGTTTTTCAACTGCTTCCGGGTCATTTTTGATATTTTTCCATGCGTTCAAGGCAAAAGCCAGAAATACAGACATAAAAAAAGCAGCAAATGTAATAATGACACACAATTTTCCACGGCTTGGACCAGATTTCATATCAGGAACTTCCGGACGGGCAAGAATCTGAAAAACAGGTGTCTCGCTCTGCATCTGAACCTTCAAAAGCTCGTATTGTGTCTTTAACTGAGTATAAACCTGTTTTTGTGCATCAAGTTCAAGCTGGAGTTTTGCTGAACCGGTAGTAATTGACGGAATATCCCATGCACTACTTCCATAGCCAACGCTGGCACCAAGTTTTTTAACCTCACGCTCAATCCGTAAAATTTCATTGTAGCTTGATTGAATATTGCGTTCGAGATTTTCTTTTTGGATTTTATTATTGTCCAATCCAAGCTCGTCGAATTTTTTGCTCATCCAGTCAACTACAAAATTTACGACAGACTGAGCAAAAACAGGGTCAATATCCGTAAATGAAACAGTAAAAACACCGCTGTCAGTATCAGAATTTGCTTTGAGAACCTGTTTTAATGCCTTACGACTGCTTGCACGAACATGCTCTTCAATCTTATATTTTTCGATCAGTTTGAATTCATCAGTAACTGCATCGAGAAGCGCATCAGAAGTGATAAGATAATTGGCAAGATTTGAATTTGTGGATCCACCGCCAACATTCACTCCCATAAGACTTGCCATTCCGCCAAGCCCAGAAGACGACAAAGCCGCTGAAAGTCCGCCACCGCCAGAAGAATTTTCTTTTATGAGCATTTCAGCTTTGGGCGTGTAAACATTTGGCAACGGAGATTTTTCCGGATCCATTTTTATAGATAAAACAGCAAAAACTACGGAACCAATAGCTGCCAGCATAGAGATTATAATAATCATCCATTTGTAATGGAGAAGCACGGCAAACAAATCAATCAAAGAAATTTCATCTTCTTCCTGAATTTGTGTATTTTCTTCCATAAGAGAACAGAACCCCAATCTAAAAAATTATTTGTTACTTTACCAAATAATTAAATCCATTGCAAGGAAAAAGGTTTCTGAGATTTTTTTACATTTTATAAAAAACATCATTAAATTTTCATTTTGAATTCCGATAATTTAGTATCAGACAAAAAGCGTACAACGCTGAGTAATGGAGTTAAATATGGTAAGAAGTCTTTGGACAGCAGCGACAGGCATGAACGGTCAGCAGCAGAATCTTGACACGATTTCAAACAACCTCTCGAATGTAAACACAACTGGATTCAAACAGCAGCGTGTTGAGTTCGAAGATCTTATCTATCAGAACGTGAAACTGGCTGGCACTCCAGCAACAGAAGATACAGTCACTCCTGTGGGAATCCAGCAGGGTGCGGGTACAAAAGTTGCGGCAACACAGCGCATTTTCACACAAGGCTCACTCCAGAATACAGGCGTTGACACTGATGTCGCAGTCGTAGGCGATGGTTTCTTCCGCGTTATGCAGTATGACGGAAGCTACGCCTACACACGAGACGGCTCATTCAAAATCGATATGAACGGCCAGCTCGTAAATTCAAATGGTCTTCGGGTACAGCCTGAGGTAATCATGCCGGAAGGATATGACATCCACACTCTCGCAATCGATGACACAGGCCGCGTTTCAGTAAAGATTTTCGGTCAGGACGATCCTGTTGACGTCGCACAGCTTGAACTTTACCGCTTTCCGAACAATGCAGGTCTTGAGGCAGTCGGCGACAATCTCTACAAAGTGACGAACGCTTCCGGCGAGGCAATCGCAGGTCGACCAGGATTTGAAGGATTCGGCGTTACAAAGCACAAGTTTGTCGAAATGTCGAATGTTTCGGTAGTAAACGAAATGGTTCAGATGATTGTCGCTCAGCGGGCGTACGAGTTCAACTCAAAGGCCATCCAGACCACAGACTCAATGCTCTCGACGGCAGTCAACTTGAAACGATAATATAGAATCCACAGATAGGCACAGATTTTCACAGATTAAAAATTATGTAATACGAAAGTATTGCGATTATATTTGAAAATTTTTAGATTATGAAATATACAATCTGTGTTCATCTGTGTGAATCAGTGGATAAATTTTGGGAGGAAAGATTATGACAATCGGCGGTATTTCAGCAATTACTAATGGCGAGGGTGCTTCTCTCAGCGCAAAGATTTCTTCTGAAAAAGGAAAATTTGATGCTCTTGTGAACGAGGCAAAATCCCTTGCCAAAAATGAAAATGCCGGGGTCGGAAAAAATCTTTCTTCTTCACAAACTTCTTACGACGGACGCATTAACGGTGACTGGACATCAGGATTTTCCGGAAGCTTCATGGCAGAAAGTGACAAAACTGCACTGCCCCAAGGAGCGGCTGCAAATCAGGCAAATCCGCATGTTCAGCAAAAGACAATCGACCGCACTTCAAAACTCTACGAAAAATCCCTCGAAATGGAATCTTATGTCGTCAAAATGATGCTTTCTTCAATGAGAAAGACAGTCATGAAGGCAGATTCACAGTCTAATTATGCAAAAAACATGTACGAGGATATGCTCTACGACGAATACGCAACAATGATGACTAAAAACGCAGGATTCGGTCTTGCAGATCAGATGTACTTGCAGCTCAGTCAGGGCATAGAAGCTTAGACATCCATGTCTTGACAAGTTTTTGCAAAGCAAAAACTTGCGGCTCAACCTGCAAAAATAAAAACAAGCTCTCAGTGAGAACCCAAGCGAGCACGACAACGAAAGTGCTCGTCCAAAAAAGTCGCGGTGAACAAGTTCAAACGACTTTTTGTCCGAATCTCACCTACGCTTGTTTTTGCATTTTCTGGCTAAGTGGTCAACTTTTTCTTACTTTTCTTTTTGGGTACAATAATAGAATAATTTATTGTCTTTTCGATTTCCTTGCCCGCCTCAAGCTCAACGTTCCAGCATAATGAGGCTACAAAGGCATTGCCAGAAATTGTGGGAGTGTCGCTTGCAGAAGACGGCCTACGGAATATAATCGGCATACACACCATATCGCACATTTCGTTTGGCTCATACACAAAAGAAATATCATTTGAAGTGTCCGTAATCTGGACATATGAGACTTTTTTGGCTGAGCGAGCGCTATCTTTAGCATCCACCTCAGTTTTTTCTTCGTTGGCTATTACTTCAACTTTGTAAGAATTCGCTTTTACAGAAGAAAAATCCGTCTGCGCATAATTGGATTCAGTAACAAACACGCCTTTTATATCAAACGGACTGTCGTTTTTAAGAATATACTGAATTGCAAATCCATTTGAGTTTGCAATATATTTCTTTAGTAATGTTACTGTCGCCTGAATTGGCGAAAATTTGCCGGAACCAGAAAGTTTTATCTCATGGCGGTGAGCATCAAAATCCAGCTGTTTGAACAAAGTTTGAGAGAAAATTCCGCTGCCTGTCGGAGTGCCTTTTTTGTAATCAGAAAACTCATCAACAGAGAACAAATGGTCAACAAAAAGACCGCGATGATATTTATCCTCAAACTTATCGAACTGTTTGATTCTTCGCGGTGAATCAGCATAATTTCCTGTGTTATGAATTATATCAAGCTCCGTTAACTGAGCGCCCTTTAGCGAGACACAGGCATTGTATTGCTTCATCGCACAAATATACTCGTTAAAACCGTCGCCGTTGTAATCATAATTTGAGACAGCTTCCTTGAATCCGTCCTTCACCGCCTCACGGACAAGCTTTTCTGCCTCGGTTAGATTTCGATATGCGTGCTGCCTCATTGCATTGTTCGCAAAAACACCATCAGGGTCACAAACATACCCTTCGCCATTCTGAGCGATCCACAGCTTTTCGCGAGCAATCTTTTTACGAGCCTTATCACCTTTGCATTGATTTATAAGCAAAGAAATGTAAAGCATACGGTTATAAAGGGCTTTGTTCTGCTTGTATGTGAGAAGAAAATCAAAAATCGTAGGTTGAGAAGAATGAGAAACGCTCACCTCTTCGTAAGCCCTTTTGGCCCACTTTGCGACATCTGACTGAATTCCAGCAGGGATATAAGAAGGAATTCGAGTTTGCTCACGATGAAGATATTCAGACGGAATAGTAATTTTTATTGAATCTGAAAAAAATTCCTCGGCGGTTGAGAATAATTTGTCCAGCCATTTAGTTTCATATAGTCTTTTAAATTGATTCTCATCGATTTTTATCGCAACAACACGCTCATCCGTGAAAGAACTGTATGCATCATCTTTGGTAAGGTAATTTACTGTATCAAAAAGATTTCGCAAATATTCACGAGGTGCAATCAAAGTGTTAGGAATGAATTCGCGGTTGACGGAAAGAACGTTGAGACTTTTGCCCTGCTCCGTGACAATCAATGGTAGATAAAACTGCTTTTCTTTGGGGATAAGAGAACTGTCAAGAAAGACATATTCCATTCCACAAGATTGAATACACGGAATAAGAGAGTTATCCCAGATTGAATTAAATACAGTCATTCCGCGGGGGCGTTTTCCAATGCAGCTTCTTAACTCGCCAGTCATTAAATCAATCTGGCCTGTTCTGTCCTGCGGGAAAAGCAATGGAAAAACAGGATTATAATAGCCACCACCCAAGATTTCCGCCTGCTTTCGACTTGTAAGCTTAGAGAGAAGCTGTGTGAATTCAGAATGTTCGCGATCGATCCATGAAACTAAAGGACCAGAAAAATAAACAGAAAAGCGGCTCTTTGGTCTTTCAATTAAAAAAGAAACAATATTTTTGTAAACTTCCTGATATTTTGTCTCAAATTCATCGTTTTGAGACAATACGGATGCGACTCCAGTTACATAAAAACAAACATTTAAAATTTTCATATGGTTAATATTTAAATATTATCCTCGCACCCTAATTATAAGTCTATAACAAGCCGCCCAAAATTTAAAGCCTTTTGTTAATGATTCTTCAGATTTTTTTTCGTATGGCATCAAAGAAATGATATTTTCTGGACAGAAATCGACACATTTACCACAACCATTGCACATATCCGAGATTTTTGCACACCCATCCTGAATCGAAATTGCTTCCTGCGGGCAAACCTTTACACAATCACCGAATCCAATACAGATTTTTGGATTTTTGTATTCGGAACTGTATGTATCATGGAAAAGACGACAATTTTTTTCACCTTTATAAATCATTCGCCTTTGCTCTTCATTGTGAGCGATTTTTTCTACAACAGCTTTCTGTGAAAAATCAGGCTTTACAAAATCATAAATATCTTCATCCGAAAATTGCAGCTCAGAAGCAAGCGAATCAGTAATTCCTTCATATTTGACTTTTAAGGCCGGAATGAAGAAACAGAAAAGATAAAAAATCACAGCCGTGATGATAAGAAGCATCAGGAAAAGAAAGAATAAAGAAAGAATCATTTTGCTCCCCCATCAAGATAGAGATTAAACCAAGATACATTGAAACCACAGATTGCAATCATAACAAAAGCGAGACAAACCAAAAGGACACAATATGTCTTGAGCCCGCCTTCGACGGTATAAAAACTTACACGTTGCCTTACGCAATGAAAAACAACTACCATAGTGTAAAAAGAAATGATACAAAGAGCAGAAATTACGACAGCAGCCCCCAAAGAGTTGCCTTCACTCAATCCCAAAAATACACTCAGGAGAGGAATTGAAAAATCAACAGGCGACAGTCTGACACCGATTCCGATGAAAATTTCGATAAAGGTAGAAAAAAGGATGAAAAGCAAAGTCGCGATAAAAGGATAAACTTCTGTGAGCTGGACAGGTACCAAAAGCCAGTTTACAAGCAAATAACCGACAGCCGTAGTTGATGTTGCAGAAAAAAGAGACTTAATACATGTCAACGAGGCAGAAGAAAAGTTGTCAGAATGTGAAATGGATTTGTTAAGGCCAATTCCATAAAAAAGCACTGCGGAAGCCGAAAGAAGATAATAAATTATGATGGAAAACAATTACTTTACCTCCTTGTTGACAGGTGAGTTCAACAGAATATTAATTTTTTTAGCGACAAAAATATACAAAGCCAAAAGAAGAGCCATAAAACAAAGGCTTCCCGGAATAGTCGCAAGGAAAACGCCGGCCCCTGTGCTGGAAGGATTGTATGGAATCTGAATTACCACGAGCTTTTTCCAGCCTGGGAAAGTGATTGTGGAATATCCGAAAATATCACGTACAAAGAAGAAAAACAGCGAGAACAATGACATAACACATGATTTTTTCATTGTAGCCAGAAGATGCGTTCTTACCCCACGCTCATAATTCAAGAAGAAGAATTCGATTATGACAGAGGCCAATGTGGGAAGGAAAATACAATAACTTAAAGTAAGAGCCGCAATCGGGCAGACAATTATAAGAATCTGTTTGTACAAAACACCAAGAGCAATGATTGTAAGAGAGAGCAAGGCATTTCGCATATTAGAAAGTTTCATACGATGAATTGCATGAAAAATCATTGTTGAGGCTGCCATTTGAAGATTAAAAAGAATCATGAGAATTATTGCATAGGCAAATCTTCCAGGAACAGGAATCAGCATTGCGAGATTTGCAGCCATGTAAAAATATATTTTTTTGCGATCAGACATTTTTACCTCAGTTAGAATTTGTTTTGGAGATGATTTTTGGAATCATGTTTTCCCAATAATTCATCACGCTGTTTGAAATTTGTTTGCCAACCGTGTCGGAAGCCTTTCCGTTATCTATTGCATAACCTGCAAATCTTACGCCAGTGTTTTCATTATAAACAAAAACTGCAGGAACAGGCCCAAGTATAGACGGAATTCTGACGATTATTCCATAATATTTCTGATTTTTACGATCATCCTTTTTTAAAAGGGAATAAACTGCCGTGCTTGTAGAAAGCGTAGAATCAAGCTCAAGATATTTTCCAACCGTATACTGAGCCTCTGGATATGAATCTAGAACATGCTGAACTTCAAGCGCAAGACCTGATTTCCAGGAATTCCTTGCCAGCACTGTAAAAATAACAATCAGCATACACATTCCGAAAATCATGCCAAAGAAAATCGAAAAAATCTTTAGGATTTTCTTTGTCTCATTATCAAGCCGAAATTTACGCATCATTTCCCTCCTTTACCGCTTTTACCTGCTGCAACAGGACGGAACTTGTAAAATCCTTCAAGAAGTGGTTTTCAACGCTCTGAATAAACAGAGAAAGAATGTTAGTGATAAGAATTATAAACGCAAACCCTGCCGGTGAAAGCCCGATTCCAAGGATAAAAAACGCAAGGACCCCAGCAAAAAATCCGTATAACCATTTGCCTCGATTCGTAAAAGGCGTGGTTCCATGCCACTGAAGCAGGAAAAACGTACAGAAAAGAGTGCCGCTCGAAAGCAAGGCAAGAATCACATCGCCCTGAAAAATCGTTCCGTCATAAAAGAGAGGAGCTGCAATTTTTACTAAGATTCCGTAGGTAAAAATAAAAACACCCGGAATGATAGGATTAAGGACATCAGTTCCGAGAAGAACAATTGAAGAAATAATAGTAAGAAGATTGAATCTAAAAGCCGGAATGCTTGCATGTGAATCCCACAGAAGAGAAAAATATCCTTCTGGAATCGAAACACCGAACAAACTGAATAAACGCCGGTTCAAGAAATTAGTGACAGTAACATCAAAAGAATTTAACGGGAATGTTCCGTTCTGAATTAAAAGAAGCGCAATATTCTTTGACTGAAAAGCAGTTCCAGGAAGCTCAATGGCTGGGAAAAATCTTACGCCGATAATCCAGCATATTGCTACAGTGACCGCCGCTGGATTAATCCAGGAATTCGCAAATCCGCCAAGAGTATGTTTGTTAATAAACAAGACAAAAAAAGCAATAAAAAATACGGCAACTGGCGGAAAATTGGAAGGCAATAAAAGCCCTATCACAAGTCCGCGGATTGCACTTGAAATAATCACAAAAAGATTCTTGTAGCTCTGATTTTTGTTTAGGAATTCAACAGCAAAAGCTGCCAGAAGTGAAGCCAGAATAATAAGCAGAGAATCAAAACTTTTCGTTACAAAAAGCATGGCAACATGTAAAAGCAGGAGCGAAAGAACGATATAAGCCTCTGTCCGCACCGACGGACGAAGATAAGTGAAAGGCCCAAGAAAAATCGATTTATACAAGTTTTCTTTATTCTTCATGATATGAATCCTTTAAAATGGAGATTGTCTGGCTTAGTGGAAGTCGCGATGTACAAACAGCATTGCACAAACCACATTCCGTACAAAGGACAGCAGATTTATATGCATCTTTATCACTCGCACAGGCATTTTCAAGGCTCTGTAAGTGAGCGACCCTGTAAAGGTTGCCCGGCCACAAATGAACAGGACAAATTTTGCGGCAGTTTCCGCATCGCACACAATTATCGGCCGTTTGAACATGAATCTGACCGACAGGAGCGAATTCGATTGATTTTACCCAGCGGCTGACCGGAATATCAAGGCTCGAAACAGCTGTTCCAGAAACAATTCCGTTAATAATGATTTTAGAAAGTTTTCGCTTGAAACCGCCACATTGTTCTACAATATTACGCAAAGTTGTTCCAATCCGAACATTAAGCAATGCAGCGGAATTCAAACAATCACCAGTAACATGAACGTAATTGCTGACAACAGGCTTTCTAAGGACAATTGCATTGTAAACATTAAGCGCAGTTACGCTGTCAAAGAACAAATCCTTTTTGCCAAGTTTTGAGAAAAACTCACTTTTGTAAGTTTTTTTGACAGTCTTTGTAATATCGTGCATCGTTCCGGCCGGATATTTGCGGTTGTCAATTCCAACAGCAAAAACTTCAAGATTAGAGTCAAAAATCTCAGCCTTTTGTTCCGAAGAAAGAATTGCATCAATATCGCTTTTTAAATTATCAGCGTCGGTTGAAGAATAAGCAAGAACAAGGCTTGTTACATGAAAAGAACGCGCAAGAATCGCTGCACCTTCAAGAATTTGAGGAAGGAATTTTTTTGCAAGAAATGACTCCGTAATGCTGCTTGGCTCTGAATCAAAAAGTCTTAAAACTGCAATACTGCTTTTGGGTGTGTAAATATTTTTTATCTGTGTGTACACAGGAACCGGTTTTGCAAATGTATTGATAATTCCCGCCTCTCTGATAAGATAATTGAGAGTTGCGGCATCATATGATTTCCATTCCTGTGCGATAAGTTTTTTGCCAAGATAAGAAAAAGCACCGTCCAGAGTAACAAATGCACTCAACCCCTGCTTTCCGTTACTGTATTGTGTCTGGGCTATTTTTGTGACAATTCCTGGAACTGAAGAATGAATGTACAATCCGCGAGCTTTTGCGATTACATCTCCTTCCCTAACCCTACTTCCTTCAAGGACAAGCATTTCGGTCATATCAGGGTCATCTTCCGCAATAGGAATAACAGCAACTTTAGGCAAAAAGCCGTTGACAGCTGAGGAAATCAGGTTTTTATCTACAGTTATAAAATTAGATGCTGAGACCATAACGTTTTCTTCCTAAAATATAATAAATTCCTAGCGTAAAAGGAATTGCAATAAAAATCAAAAGCAAAAGAATTCCGAATCGTTCTGAAGAAGATGATAACGCGCTCTTTGCATAACCGAAACTGGCATTTTTGCCTTGTTTCAGCATCATTTTCTCCAAAGCAGGATAATCAAGGTTATCGACAGCCTTATAAACAGAATCCCGGAATTCGCTGTTAAACACAAAAGCTGAGTTTTGAACGCTCTGGATTCTGCCATTTACATTCTGATAATCAGTCAGCACAACAGAATCACCTTCATTTGGAACAGCAGGAAATTTTTCACCGATTTTTCGATATGGAAAAGTAACCGTATTCCAGCTCCAGACAATGAAATCCTTCATCTGCACAAGTTCCGACTCTGAATCACTGACAGGTGCTGGAAGAGACGGCATTGAAGCGGAAGAAGAAAAGTCAGAGACATTGCCTGAAAGTCTGAATGCAAAAATCGTCAAAACCAACGAAATCAAAAGCGCACCAAGAAGGCGAATTCCAAGACGTCCGACAACGGGGATCATCCTTGAACTGCGGATATAAACCGGATGAAAAGAAAAAGAGGCATTTTGCTCTTCTTCATGCAAGTGATAAACCTGAACAAGCGAAGCCGATGCTACAAATGCAAGAAGATAGAAAAAAGAATTGAGAGGAGAAGAAACCAGCATCACAAGAATCGGTGAAAGTGACATCAGCAGGATATACGGAGAATTCAGTGTTGTCTTTATAAAATCCTTACGTCCCCAAATTCTGTGAAATATAAAAAATGCAAAGAAATAAAGCGAAACTGCGGCACAAACCGTAAAAAGAGGCCTGCAAAAAGCAAATATAAGAAAGAAAATAGTCCCGCAGACAAAAAGAATTTTATTCCGTGAAAAGTAAATCAGCACACCGAACAAAAACAACGAAATTAAGGGCGCAAGCCATGGAAACGAAGATTTTCCGTCGGTACCAGCAGACGTGCCCTGAAAAGCAGACAACTCCCTGATTCCACTTTCCAGCTGGGATAATTGATTTTCTGGAATGTAAAATACCTTAGCCCGATGTGTTTTATCCATGAAAAAATCAGCCCGCCTGTAAAGATATGAATCTGGTGACTGAACTTGAACAGGTGCAAGCTGAGAAAAAACCGGAAGACGCTGGTTTCCATAAGAAATTACGGATGTACAGCCGTTTTTTTCGAGAACAGTAAGAATATCCGTTTCGGACAATTCTTCGGTATAAACATAAAGCATTCGCCAGCCTTTCCAAAACTGACTCACTGGAACAGTCCTGAAATGAACCAGCGTAAAAAATACCATGAGAACGACCGTAAATGGGATAATTTTTTTTAAATCAAATTTCATTAGTTAATAACCAGAGCATTTATAAAACACAAAAGGCAATTCCGATGAAAAAACCTAAAAGGCTTCCGACAAAAGCTTCCATAGGGGAATGACCGTTCACTTCCTTGAGCCTGTTGAATTCTTTATAAAAGCCCTGAGACCTTAGAATTTCACCGACTTCATTGAGACGACGTGCCTGCATTCCGTTTGCCCGTCTTACTCCAACAGCATCACGAATTGTGACAAGGAAGAAAACAAGGGAAAGAATGAACACATCAGAATCGACGCCAGAACGATAGCCGATTGTCGTGCAGAGACATGCTGTTATCGAAGAATGACTGGAAGGCATACTGCCGGTTCGCCAGAAAAGAAGCTCAAACAATTCTGCAAGACTATGAACATTGCCAGAAAAAAGTTTGATTATTGTTTTTATGAATTGCGCACACAACCAGCTTGACACACAAGCCAAAAAAACCGGGCTGCTAAACAAAACCTGTAACTGCGCTCCTGCATTCGATAACATGGATTTATTCTATCAGTCTGATTTAGTTTCGTCTACAATTTTATCACTCAAGAAACGCTCATCTTCTTCCCTGATTGAAGAAAACTTTGCGCAGGCACAAAGACGGTTGCACTCATAATTCTCGAACATATCGTCAACGATACAGCTAAGGTAAACTTTCCGGTCTTTTATCGGACCTGAAATTGGAAAACGAAGAAGTACTGCATATTCACAACCATGGGTCAAAGACATATCATTTTTTTTGGCGGCAAAAACTATCCGCTGAGAATCAAGGTAAATCACCTTTGGCGCATGGATTCTGTCCGCAATTGACTCAATCTGGTCTGTAGTTTTTTCGGAAAGGTACCGGTCAACAATTTTTTTATAATCGGATTTAACGAACAAAGGAAAACGTTCGTCAAAATCACAGTGAATATCGATCTTTTGGGCTGTTTTTGTGCCGTTCTTATAGTACAAGACAACTGCAAACCCTGACTTTTCCGGAGTTTTTTTATCCTCAACCTTAGAAATAACAGCAGGGATCACAAGCGCAAAACCAGCCGATACCTTCTGAACCTTTGTCACAAAGAAAAGAGCAAGTTTATTGAAATAAAACTGAACCTTCACAACCTTGCCCAAAAAGACCGAAGCTGATTCAGGAGCATCTTTGAGAAGAATAATCCCCTGATTAAGGACTTTTAGCTGCTCTGCACGCAATGCAACTGGAAAAACAGCAGAAACCGGCGCAGAATTTGCGACATCAGTTTTATCTTCTTTAAAAAGAGTGAGTGTGACAGGGGCATTTCCATCCATCAGATATTCGAGAACAAGCTGTCTCTCAATACCGGTGAGTTCTGATTTATCCATTAGAAAATCTCCCAGTCAGCAATCTGGACTTGATCGATTTTCCAGCTCCCAGAATTTTCTATGCAGAACACTGAAAGAGTAAGCGTGGCTTTGTCACAGAAAAATTTTACAGGCACTTCGTAGCAAACACCATCAAGGAACGGCTGCCCAAAAAAATACGAGGTAAAATAAAGCTTTTCTTCAATCTTTTTTGGAGATTCGCCCTGCTCAGCTACATCCGGCTCTTTTTTGCTTTCTGCGGCATCTTCAGTCTTTGCCTCTGAATTTGAATCTGTCTCCGTCGAATCTTCTGCAACAGGCTCCTCAACCTTATTAAGTTCTAAGCAATCACCAAAGATTTTATTGAAATCAGTATAGAACAGCGCGAGCGAATAAAGGCAGTCTTTGGCCATGAAAGAATCCGCAGGCGTGTTTTTTGATACAGCATCAGAAAAAGAAGTGAGCATTTCCCTGAGAGATTTTGAAATCAGCGTGGTGTCAAGGGAACCAAAAGAACCAAGGACCGGGAACACTTTTTTTGAAAACGACTCTTTGCTTGCAAGAACTGCGAGCGGAGAAAGATTTATACGGGAAGAAACGCCAGGCACAGCAGAAATATTTGAAGTAAGACGGTCAAGCTCAACAGCTTCCGTCCAAATTGTTGATTCATAAAGACTGTTCGCAGTGTAACGCAATGTTGGAGTTTCCTCTTCGGCAGAATTTTCCTGCTCTGTATTTGAACATGAAATGAATGTCAAAAATGGAAGAGAAAAAAGAATTAAAAATACAAAACCTTTTTTATTATTCATGAACGTTTCTATATAGTATAGCACAAGATAACTTAAAGGTATATAATATGAACAAATTTTTTATCCATTTAAAAGAGGTACATTCATGGCTCTAACTCTTGCCGAAAAAATCTTGCAGGAACACATTGTTCCAGAAGCATGCCCGAACATCGATTTCAAAAAGGGCACTCCAATCCCACGCGGAGAGGACATCGCAATCCACATCGACCAGACTTTGACTCAGGACGCAACTGGTACGATGGCTTACTTGCAGTTTGAGACAATCGGAATTCCACGGGTCAAGACAGAGCTTTCAGTTTCATACATCGACCACAACACTTTGCAGACTGACTTCAAGAACATGGACGACCACCGCTATCTTCAGTCAGTGGCAGCAAAATATGGCCTTTATTTCTCACGACCTGGCAACGGCATCTGCCATCAGGTTCACCTTGAATCATTCGGAAAACCAGGAAAAACTTTGCTCGGTTCTGACAGCCACACACCTACAGGCGGCGGAATCGGCATGATCGCAATCGGTGCGGGCGGTTTGGATGTCGCAGTCGCAATGGGTGGCGGCGCATTCCACACTCCGATGCCAAAAATCTTCGGCGTCAAGCTCACAGGAAAGCTCAAAAAAGGCGTCGGCGCAAAGGACATTATCCTTGAAGTTCTCCGCCGTGAGACAGTAAAGGGCGGAACAGGCGCAATCTACGAATATTTCGGCGAGGGCGTTGAAAAGCTCACAGTTCCACAGAGGGCAACAATCACGAACATGGGTGCAGAATTGGGCGCAACCTGCTCAATCTTCCCTTCAGACTCTTCTACAAAACGCTTCCTCGAATCAATGGGCCGCGGAAGTGACTGGAGCGAGCAGAAGGCAGACGAAGGTGCCGTATACGACAAGCTGATTGAAATCAACCTTGACGAGCTTCACGCACTGGCAGCATGCCCGCACAACCCTGACGTAATCGACACAGTAAAAAATCTTTCCGGCAAAAAAGTCACACAGGTCGTAATCGGTTCCTGCACAAACTCTTCTCTGGACGACCTCGAATCTGTTGCCGCAATCGTAAAAGGAAAGCATATCGCACCGGGAGTTGAGGCCGGAATCGCACCTGGAAGCCGCACTACTCTCCTTATGGCAAGCAAAGCCGGAATCCTTGAAGACCTTATCGAAGCAGGTTTCCGAATCCTTGAATCTGCCTGCGGTCCTTGTATCGGACAGGGATTTGCACCAAACTCAGAGGGCGTAACGCTCCGAACATTCAATCGAAACTTCAAGGGCCGAAGCGGTACTGCCGACGCAAACGTATATCTCGTAAGCCCTGAGACAGCCGCAGCAGCAGCCGTAACAGGCGTTTTCACAGAGGCAGAAACTTTGAGCTACGAAGACCCGGCTTATAAGACAGGAGTCAGAATCTCAATGCTCGACGGAAACGACCCGCGCTTGTCTAGCCCGATGGTTCTCAACTGCGCGACAAACCGTGCTATGGTTATCCCGCCACTCCCAGAATCAGAAGCAAGCAAGGTTGAAATCCTTCGCGGACCGAACATCAAGCCTTGTCCTGCTTGCCGTGAATACAAGTCAAATCTCTCGCTCCCGGTTCGCCTCAAAGCAAGCGACAACGTATCGACAGACGACATCATGCCGGCAGGAGCAAAAGTTCTTCCATTGCGTTCAAACATCCCTGAGATTTCAAAATTCACCCTCACCCGCCTGGACGAAACATTCTACACACGTTCAGAAGAAGCAAACTTCGCTGACTGCTGTGTAGTCGGTGGCGAAAACTACGGACAGGGTTCCAGCCGTGAGCACGCAGCCCTTGGACCTATGTACCTCGGAGTACGAGCCGTAATCACAAAGAGTTTTGCACGAATTCATAAAGCAAACTTAATAAATTACGGAATTATTCCAATGACATTTGCAAATTCTGAAGATTATGATAAAATTAAGCAAGGGGACACATTGGAGCTCAAAGATTTGGACGAGTCCCTCAAAAACCACAAGCCGTTCAAAGTACTTATCAATGGCACAACCGAGATTGAATGCGTGAACGATATCGCTGCTCGTTCCGCAAAAATCATTATGGCTGGCGGTTTGGCTGCATACACCCGAAAGGGCGGAAACTAACTATCAAAAAAAGGAGGAGTATATTATGAACGTTCATAACATGATGGAGGACCTTGTTACCGCCGAAGTCAATGCTCTCTATGATCAGGTAAAACAGGCAAACTCACCTTGGCTTACATGTGATTGCAAAAATTGCAGGCTGGATACGATAAGCTATGTGCTTAACCGAATCCCGCCAAAATATGTAGTATCAGGGAGAGGTGTCACTCACTCAAATGAAATTTTCGCGGATCATCAATTAATCGCAGATATCAGTGCCGTGGCAATGGATGGTATCAGGATTATTTCATCAACAAAACGTCCGTTCCATACTCTTCCTCGCGAAGAATGTGAAGTTAAAAAAGAGGAAAACCCTCATTTCAACTTTCCTACTTTTGCAGGCACAATTCTTGACGGAAGCACTTTCGAGCCTATTTCTGGTGCAAGAATTTTGCTAAAACTCGACGGAAAGCCTGTAGACATGGTTGATATGACATGGGCAAACCCAACTCAAACATTCCTTAGCACAAAGGGTGCTTTCACATTCTGGGCAAAATCGATACCTACAACAAAAACAGGTGAAAGCAAAAAGTTCGAGTTTGAGCTTGAAGTAGAAGTCGAAGGATATGAAAAATCATATCAATACTTTGAGGTACCAATCATCAGCGATCCAACAGTCAAAACTGAACTGAACACGGCATGTTCTGTCAAAGTCCGGGATATAGTTCTCTTCAAACGAGAGATTTTTGACGAGGATAGCAATAGCGAAAAAACGGAAAAATAATGATTTTTTACAAAGAAACGGCTTTTGCCCATTGACACAAGTCGTTTCTTTTGTTATTATATTTTCATCGTTCGGGCAGTTAGCTCAGTTGGTAGAGCCCCTGGTTTACACCCAGGTTGTCGGGAGTTCGAGTCTCTCACTGCCCACACTTTTAAGACTTGGTTTTCGCCAAGTCTTTTTTTTATCCTCTGAAAGTTTTAAATAACAAATCTTCTTTAAAAAGAAAAAGCCACCCCAACAAATACGGTCGGTGTGGCTCCTACTCGATTTTACTATCTGATCGAATCAATATTCAAACTTCCACCTTTTACAAACGGTAAAACATTTTCGCATCGTGCGATTCGGGTGCGGACAAAGACAGGACCTTTTGAGTCGAAAGCTTTCTTTTCCCAGTCCGGGTCAGTGTCTGCATCAACAGCCTTGATTCCAAAACCTTCTGCAATTTTAAGAAGATCTGGATTTGAAGCAAATGTGCTGGCAGAATAATGCTTATTGAAAAGATATTCCTGCTGCTGGCGGACCATTCCCAACGCGCCGTTTTCAAGTACGATTACCGTGACGTTGAGGTTGTTCTCGGCCATTGTAGCAAGCTCCTGAATATTCATTAGGATTGAGCCGTCACCAGAAATACAGATAATTCGCTTTTCTGGCTGTGCAAAAGCAGCACCCAAAGCCGTAGGCAAACCAAAGCCCATTGTACCGAGTGAGCCAGAAGTGAGGAACTGGCGAGGGCGCTGAACATCAAAATACTGTGCTGCCCACATCTGATGCTGTCCTACATCTGTGGTAACGATGACATTATCCCCAGAAGGAAGATTCTGAATAAACTCGCGTGGATTACGGAAATTTGCGCCGTTCTTTTTACCACAAGTTTTGGCACCGCAACAATCTGCTGCCGCACAACTCATTTCAAGTTCGATTTTTTCTTTGTTTTTGAGATCGATGCATGATTTGAGCCAGTCTTCACGGGCATTTTTGTTCTCGGATAAATCAGCGTTTTTGAGAGCAAGATTGATTTTTTCAAATGCGTTCGCTGTATCAGAAACGAAACTGATACTGCTGGATAAAATTTTATTTATTTCTGCGGCATCAATATCAATATGAATAATCTTAGCGTTAGGACAGAAACCGTCCGGCACACCTGCAGCCCTGTCATCAAAACGAGAGCCGGCGGCAATTACGAGATCGCTTTCATAAGCCGCTTTTCCAGAAACAAAAGTGCCGTGCATTCCTACCATGCCAAGGAAAGATTCTGAGTCACGGCGGACAACCCCCAAGCCCATCAAGCTTGAAATAACAGGAATATCATAAATCTTGAGGAATTCACGGATGCATTCACTGGCTCGTGGAGAATTACAACCACCGCCAATATAAAGGACAGGCTTTTTTGCCTTTGAAAGCGAATCAACAATATTCTGAATTACACAAGGAATCTCCGAATCCGGCGTTTTGTTACGGATTGAGTGAGATACATAATCGCTATAAATTTTTTTGAAATATGAATCAAAATCTTCCGGAACTTCGCAAAGTTCTGTCTGAACATTTCGAGGAATATCAATAAGAACCGGCCCCGGTCGCCCAGTCTCTGCAATCGCAAAAGCAAGAGGAACAGCTGTAAGAAGCTCTTTTGCGCTCTTTACCATGACAGAATGCTTTGTAATCGGAAAAGAAAGACCGAATGTATCTGCTTCCTGAAAAGCGTCCGTACCGATAAGATTTGTATTTACCTGACCTGTGAAAGCTACGAGCGGAATCGAATCGCTCCTGGCATCTGCGATGGCTGTGAGAAGATTCATAGCACCAGGTCCAGAAGTTGCCATACAAACGGCAGCCTTACCGGTAACTCGTGCAACGCCTTGAGCCATAAAACCAGCAGCCTGCTCCTGACGAACAAGAACATGCTTGAAATTTGAGACAAAAAGCTCGTTATAAAGAGGGAGAATCATTCCGCCGGGAAGGCCAAAGACGACATCAATGCCGTTCTGTCTCAAAAGATTTATGATAATCTGGGAACCGGTCAACTGTGCCATAATAGCCTTCCTTAATTT